>NZ_JBIQOE010000053.1:0-6147 GCF_047739415.1 Mesobacillus sp.
ATTTGGACAGGACATTGACCTTCCTACTAATTATAAGGATTTTTTTATGTGTATTAAAGGTTATATTTAACATTAGTGTCAATTACTAGGTTATATCTTCGGGTTGACAATAATTAATTTTATTTATGCAACGCTAGTGTAATTTCCTAGACAAGTGAAAAGGAGCCATGTGCTCCTTTTTTTATTGGACCCGAAAAAGCAATTTCTACCAGAGCCAACCAACAGGAAACTTATAAAAAGCTGCCCTTTCTAATAACCTTTATTTCCAAAAAATTCTTAGCTTATTTTGCGGAAAAAATCTTGTTGCCAACAAAAACCAGAAGGAGTAAAATTAGGTGGATATTTCGATATCCAAAATAATTTGCATGATTCGAAAGAAGAGGAATGTATGGAAAGTCCTTCACAAATAACAAAGAGGAATGAAAAGAATAGCATAATAAATGGGGTCGCTTCTACAATTGTTATGAGTATGAGCAATAACTACTTTGCCTTATTTGCAATTGGTGTTCTCGGTGCTACGAATTATCAAGTAGGATTAATTAGTTCTCTGCCTCAAATAATAGGTATGTTCGCAATGATTCTTGGTACTGTGATCATGAGCAGGCTGCAGGAAAAAAAGAGGTTCACTGGTCTCTCGATTTTGTTCACTCGTTTATTTTTGCTGGGGATGTTTTTGGTCATTTATCTGCCTGAAGAATACAGGGCCTGGACATTTGTATTGTTGATCGGTCTAATGAATCTTCCTGGATCATTCGCAATGCTTAGCTGGCAGTCATTTATCGGAGACCTTATTTCAGACAGCCGCAGAAGCGGTTTCTTTAGTGAGAGGAACAGGATACTGACCATCGCTGGTATGATTACAACCTTGCTGATTGGGATTGGCCTTCAATGGTTTGATAAAACTAATCCAATGCCCTATCAAATTCTCTTCATTCTAGCATTTTTATTTGGGATTGCAGAAGTTATCTATTTAAATAAACATATAGAACCGAAGAAGGAAACCGTACCGGACAAGAAACGGTTAAATTTTGGCTGGGACGCCTATAAACATAAACCGTTCATTTATTTCTTGATTTGCGGATTGTTTTTCAACTTTGCCTGGCAGCTAGCCTGGCCTCTGTTCAATATTTACAATATCAAAGTCGCTCATATGACTGGTTTCTGGATCAGCATCATAACTGTGTCGAATCAGGTAGGTCAGATCATAAGCTTCAAGTGGTGGGGAAGGATGGCTGATAAGCATAGTAATGGAAAGATGCTGGCAGTTACTGCAGTCGGTATGGCATCAGCGCCATTCCTAACAATCCTCTCAAAAAATATGTATTACCTAACCTTCGTCAACTTTACTTCCGGTCTTTTTGTTTCTGGGACAGTTCTTTTGCTATTTAATCAGCTACTTGAAGTGACGAAGCAGGAGAACCGGGGAAGTTTTATCGCGCAATATAACATCCTTTTAGCAATTATAGGCTTTATCGCACCACAGGTTGGTGTTTATTTGCTTCAGTTAAGTTCAATTGAAACAGCTATGAATCTAGCAGCTGTTTTACGATTGATCTCAGGCGCAGTATTTTTACTATTCTATTTTTATATGAAAAAATGGTACTTCAACAGTAACAAGGTCGCAATCGAAAGACCATAACTGGTCACATACAAGAAGTATATGTCAACTGAAGTATGGATAATATTGATAACATTTATGTTGCATTGAAAAGCAACCAGCTATCATATGGAATTTAATACTCTGACAATTCCTGTCGTGTTTACAGGCAGTTTCAGCAGGGTTTTTAATATAAAGAGGATAGTGAGAGAATCACAACTAATAGGAACGAAAAATTTTGATCTCCTCAAGAAAAATATTGATTTGTTTGAGAAAGAAGTGGACCACGATTTGGTGGAACAGGCAATTCAAATAGGATACCAAGAATAAAAATTCCCGGCCAGCTGTGGCCGGGAATTTTTATAGGTAATCCTTATAAAGGAATTTATCGTCCTTATATCGAATAAACTCTACTAATATTGTTAGACAGGTTGTGTTGCCATGACTATCTTTAGTTATTTTTTAGTTTCATATTTTCTAGGCACCTTGATGGCTGGATATTTCGTTGTAAAGTTGCTCGGGAAAAAGGATATAAGAGTTGAGGGAAGCGGCAATGTAGGGGCGAGGAATGCAGGACGGGTACACGGAAGAGTATCATTCGTTTTGACTTTTCTTGGTGATGCGCTAAAAGGGGCAATTGTAATTTTTATCGGTGAATATTTTAAACTGTCTCCTGAGTTGCTATTGGGTGGATTGGGATTTGCAATTCTTGGCCATGTTAAGCCGATTACCTAAAAATTTAAAGGGGGCATGGGAATCTCTACATTTATCGGAGGTATGCTCGCCTTTGAACCTCTAACTGCTATTGTCATCATTTTTGGTTTCCTTTTGCTTTATCCCTTTTTGAAAAGTTTTACATTTGCTGGTCTAGGTTCCTTTGTTTTGATTCCTTTTAGTTTTTATTTTTTGGGAATTAATTGGCTTGTCATTCTTATTGCCAGCATACTCGTGGTGGTTATAATATTCATCCACCGAGAAGATATATTCGAAAGATTAGATAAAAGAAGAAAAAAATAAAAAGGGAGGGACAAAAGCAGACAACCAATCCCCACCGCTGAATATATTAAAAGTATAGGAGCAGGGGGAAGGAATGATGCAAATGTTTAACTGGGGTGTTAGGTTCAAAAATAAGGCCTGGGTTATTGCTTTCATATCACAATTAATGATAGTAGCCCAAATTGTCCTGGAGGGTATGAATAAATTAGGGTGGGTCACTTTCAGATTAACAGAAGAACTGCAGAACGAGGTTTTAATGTTGGTAAACGGTATATTCATGGTTCTTGCCATGCTTGGGATTATACAAGATCCAACGACTAAAGGATACAGAGACAGTAAAAGGGCAATGGAATACAAGGATCCTAACTAAAACAAGTTTATGTTTAGCATTCGAACATTTTGAGGTAAAGAATTGAATAGGATAAATGTATCCATTCGAAAGGAGCCTGAAAAATGTGGACCTGGATTTGGCTCTTGCTGCTGCCAATCATTGTTTTGCTGCTGATAGAAGAAGGAAGTCAATTTATTTGGCGCAGGTATTTAAAGAACCCAGAAGAAGGAAATGATACAATTTTATTACGTACTCTTAACAGCATAAAAAAGATTCAGCAGAAATACAGCAAGAATCCTTCACATTGAGGGATTCTTTTTTTAAAATAATAAATTCCTACCAAGATTGAAAAATTCCGTAAGTTAAACTATGATAAAGATATTCAGAAAATTTAGAAATGTAGAAGGGATGATACGATGAGTAAAGTGGTTCCAGAAAGCTGGTGGGATCAGCTATCTGTTCCTGCAATAGCAGCCCCAATGTTCCTAGTCTCAGGTCCTGATTTGGTAAGTTCCTGCTGCAAAAATGGAGTGATTGGATCATTTCCAGCTCCAAACGCCCGACCAATTGAAGTTCTAGATGAATGGATGGGCAGGTTGAATGTCGAATTAGCAGAAGCAAAAAAACAAGAGCCAGAACGGAAAATTGCACCATGGGCTATGAATATGGTGGTACATAGCACTTACAGCAGGCTTGAGGAAGAGCTTGCCTTAATAAAAAAGCATAAACCTCAGCTTGTTATCACATCACTCGGGAGTCCTAAGAAAGTGGTAGAAATTGTCCATGAATATGGGGGCCTTGTTTTCTCGGATGTGAGTGATGTGAAGTTCGCCAAGAAAGCTGCAGAGACAGGAGTAGACGGCCTTATTTTGGTCGCTAACGGTGCAGGGGGCCATGCTGGGGAACTGAATGGCTTTGCTTTCGTTGATTCTGTACGGACCTTTTGGGATGGAATCATTGTTCTGGCAGGATCAATCACCACCGGAAAAGCCGTACTTGCGGCACAGGCTGCAGGAGCAGACCTTGCTTACATGGGGACAAGATTCATTGTGGCAAAGGAAAGTATGGCGAATGATGAGTACAGACAAATGGTAGTAGATGCAACTCAAGAAGACCTTATTCTCACCGATGCTTTTTCTGGTGTTAAAGCGAATATGCTAAAGCCAAGCATCGTCAGGGCAGGACTAGACCCTGAAACCCTCCAGAAAAAAGATAATGTTAATTTTGATTCAATGCAAAGAGAGACGAATGCCAAGGCTTGGAAAGACATTTGGTCAGCAGGGCAGGGAGTTGGAGCTATCAATAATATACAATCTGCATCGGAGATTATTAGCCAGTTAGAAACTGAATACCATGATGCTTTAAGTAATGTGAACGCAAAAGCAGGCAAACTCAAAACTTTTATTATGGAATAATACTAAACTCACCGATCTTGCAATTGTTCGGTGGGTTTTTTAAAGTAATTCCAGTGAAAAAGTGGTGATCTTTTGAGAAATTCAGCAAATTATAATGAAAGAACGTTGTTGGGAAAATAAAGGGATATTTACTTCTTAAACCGTATATATATAATTGGACTTGATTGACTCATAAACAAGATTAATCGATTGATGGCAAGAAGTATGTTAATATAAAGGGTATATTTGAATATGTGAATTCATTGTTTGTTTCCCTTGAATTCCGGAGGAGACTGATACAATGCACAAAAAAATCCAGAGCCTGATCTCAAGTGTTAAAGAATCTGGAGCACATATTTTTTATTCATTTGAAAATGAAGAGAAATATGTTGATAATCTTATAGTCTATGTTACAGCGGCTATCGGACTCGGCAACCACGTGATGATCATAGAAAATGACCGGATTATGCCTGAACTCCAGAAGAGAATCAAAGCTGAGTTTAATGAGAAACAACAGGAAATGATTCACACGATCAATAATTATGAATTTTACTGCTATCGCGGCAACTTCAATAAGGTAACTATTTTAAGTTATTTAGAAAATATGCTTGCGCCTTTTTTGGAAAATAATATTCCTATTCAGACATGGGCGCATGTTGAATGGAGAGACCAAGAGGAAATCGTCCAGAATCTTGGGGATTACGAAAAAGAAGCGGATGCAATGCTTCAAACCACAAATTTAATTACCGTTTGTAGTTATGATGCCAATAGGGTCTCTGAGTCATTGAAAGACGTTTTGATGGATTCCCATGATTATTACATGACAGATGATAACATTGACCTTATAGATCGAAAAAGCAGAATATAATAATAAGGAACCTGCCGATAAATGGCAGGTTTTTTGTTTTAAACAGAATGTCGCTGTATTAATGTAAATGGAAGAGCGATCTTCTCTGCATATGTACTATTGCCAGACCGCTTAACAAATGAATTAAAGGCATATGCACCTAATTGTTTAGTGGGTATATCAATTGTTGTGATTCCCATGATTTCAGATATTTGATGGTTATCAAAGCTTAATATGGCTAAATTTTCAGGTACAGCAAGACCTTGTTTTACGGTTTCGGTTATAATGCCGGCTGCAACTTGGTCATTACCTACTAGAAAAGCTGTGGGCTTTTCTTTCATTTTTGAAAACCGATCCATCACTCTTTTACCATCCTGTATCATTAAACACTTGCCAAGAATCCAATCCTTATGTACCTTCTGACCAATCATCTTCATCTTTTCCTCGTATGCCTTTTGGCGTTTCTGGCTATTTGTTCCTTCAAGTCTTCCAAGACAGATTGCGATACGCTCATGCCCTTTTGAAATTAAATACTCCAATCCAAGGTTGAATGCAGCAACATGTTTAATTGATATAGATGGAAATTGATCTTGATCAGAGTCCTCGCATAACACGATCGGACCGGCATCTTTATATTTCAATAGTGAATCAAACGGAATTGCACGTGAAGCAAAAATCACCCCATCTATTAGATGGCCTGGAAGTTGTTCTAACGCTTCGAATTCCTTTACTTGATGGTACCCAGTCTGAAAGAGGACCAGTTGGGTATTATGCTTCATTGCTTCTTCAGCAATTCCTTCAAGGAGTTCTGAAAAATAAGGGTGATTGATCGTTGGCAGTACGACTCCGACCATATTGGTCTTTCCCCGTGATAAATGAACAGCATTAATATTAGGACTGTAATCCAGTTGCCTTATGGTTTTCAAAACTGCTTCCCGTTTATCCGGGCTTACATATGGATGTTGATTCAACACCCGTGACA
>NZ_JBIQOE010000054.1:0-23325 GCF_047739415.1 Mesobacillus sp.
ACAGTCACCGCAATAAAGAATTAGTGGGATTGTATCTAAATCCGTCGTTGGAGTTTGTGCGCCTGCAAGTAATTCCTGGATAGACTTGTGGCAGCTGACATCGCAATCATTGTCTACATCCACTTCATCTTGAGCATCTGCTACTGCTCTAAGAACCTCGCAAACACAGCTGTCGCCATCATGTTTTTTACCTTTGCAACCCATAACAAGTTCATCTCCTTTTAGTTGATATGACCTATTGTCCTTAATAGAATATGAATCGCCCTCCTAATGGTGTGGGTGTTTGTCTAATTTTCAGCAGGTTTCCCATAAAAAATGATGACAGGAGCGGACAGGCGAAGGGCCCATACATAGGGATTTGCCCTGCATAAGCTGTATTGACTTGATTCAACACAGGTGGTGTAGCGGATGGGGAATTGGCTGGATTTATGCCTTCTTGTATTTGCGAGCTTTCGTTTGACCAGGCTGATTGTTTACGATACAATCACAGAATTCCTTCGAGCACCATTCCACGATATAGTGGAGGAGACATTGGAGGATGGGAGTACGGAAACTTATATAGAAATAAAAGGAGAGGGACTCAAATATTGGATAGGCGAGCTATTAAGCTGCCAGTGGTGCACTGGTATTTGGGCAAGTTCTTTCCTATATGCTGGCTATGCATTGATACCGCATCTTTCAATGCCGGTCATCACAGTGCTGGCAATAGCGGGAATCGCTTCTGTGATCCAGCATTATTTTATAAAAGACTGACATATTAAATTAGTGAGTCCGTCCAGAACCCCATTGAAGATTTGTTCATAAACTATCGTATGGACTCTTTAATGAAGGGGTTGTATTCATGGAGGAAAAGCAAAACACGAAAAGCAGCAAGGGTTCTACTGTATCCAAAAGTAATGCTTCAACCCGCCGGGTGCGAAAAAAACGAGGCTGTGGTTGTGGAAAAAAGAAAAAGCAAGCATAAAAGCAGCGTCTGCCAAACTTCTGGCAGGCGTTTTTTTGTAGATTACGTCAAATAGGGAAGGCTATAAGAAGCAATAAGAGAGAGCTTTATTAATGGAGGGTTGTAAAAAGGTCTTATTAAACTCACCCAAGCAAATGTGCTGCCAAGAAGGCATAACGGTCGATTTTACATTAACTGGAAGTGTAACCTGCTATAAAAAATTCATAAATTGCGTTTTGGACGTGGAAAATAATTTTATCTGATGAAGCATAGGAAGGGATTAATGATGAATATGAAACAAGCTGTAAGCATTTTAGCGCTATTCATGATGATTGGCGCTGGCACTGCTGGCTGTTCTTTTGGCAAAACATCTCCAGATAGCAGGGCGTCAATGATCCAGTCAGTCAATCCTGATCCAGGAGCGACGAATGATCTTGAAGAGAAGGATATCAAACTGGCTAAAAAGGTGAAAAAAGATATCGCTTCACTTGATGAGATTTTTGATGTTGCGGTCATTGTAGGTGAAAAAGAAGTATTAGTCGCATACAAGGTTAAGCATTTGAAGCGGTTCGGCATGAAGCGAATCGAGAAAGAAATCAATAAGAAACTGGAGAAGAATTATCCTGATGAAGATTTCATTGTTTCTAGTGATTATAAAATTTTTATTGAGGCGGTCGAGCTTCGGGAGAGAATGAAAAATCCGTCCTTTCCGGATAAAAAAGCAGAGGAACAATTGCAGCGGATTATTTCGTTGAAAAAAGAATTGACTTAAGAAAGGATGGGTGAAATGGGGGATAAAAAAAAGCAAAAGATGACACCTGAGCAGCAACAATATCAACAGCTTGAACAAAAGCATGAACTTAAACGCCCAGTGGTTAAAAATTGCATTAAAGCATTTTTGGTTGGCGGCTTGATCTGTACGATCGGCCAGGCAATAACCTATTTTTATATATACTTTTTCAATTTTACCGAACAAACAGCTGGAAATCCGACAGTTGCTACGATGATTTTCCTTTCCATGCTGTTGACAGGATTTGGTGTCTATGACCATATCGGCCAATTCGCAGGTGCGGGTAGTGCCGTACCGGTGACTGGCTTTGGGAATTCTGTTATTGCTGCAGCGATTGAGCATCGTACTGAAGGTTTTGTTCTTGGTGTCGGTGGAAATATGTTCAAATTGGCAGGATCAGTAATCTTATTTGGGGTCTTTGCAGCCTTTGTCGTTGCACTCGTTAAAACTTTGCTGATAATGATGGGGGTGCTGTAAATGTTGATTGGCAAGCAGTCATGGCAATTTGCGAACCGGCCTGTCATTGAATCATGGGGCACCTCCGGCGGTCCTTTTGAAGCTGAGGGAAAACTCGCGGCTGACTTTGATGTCCTTCATGATGATTTGTGGATGGGTGAAGACTCATACGAAAAAGCACATAGAGTGTTGCTTGAAGAGGCAATCAAATCTGCCTTGCAAAAAGGGAACTTCAATAAAGAGGACATGCAGTTCATGCTGGCAGGCGATTTAATCAATCAGATAACACCGACGAGTTTTGCGGCAAGGACGATGGAAATCCCCTATTTTGGTCTCTTCGGTGCTTGCTCTACTTCTATGGAAGGTCTTGCGTTAGCATCATTTATTGTGAACTACCAGGGAGCAAAGAAGACTGTAACCGGCGCATCAAGCCACAATTCGGCGGCGGAAAAACAATTCCGCTACCCGACAGAATATGGCGGACAAAAGCCACCGACAGCGCAGTGGACTGTAACTGGAGCAGGAGTTGCGGTTGTAACGGACAACTCAGATAAACAGGGGAAAATCGTCACCACCTCTGCCACTATCGGTAAAGTGGTGGATATGGGGATTTCGGATCCCTTTAATATGGGAGGAGCAATGGCGCCTGCTGCAGCAGATACGATCATTGCCCACTTTAAAGATTTGAATCGTGATCCATCTTACTATGATTTAGTTGTAACAGGTGATCTTGGAAGGATTGGGCAGGCTACTACATACGAGCTTTTGCAGCAGTCCGGACTGGATATAAAGAAGGAACAATTTCAGGATTGCGGTTTGATGATTTATAACGATGACCAGCCGGTCCAATCTGGTGGCAGCGGAGCAGGATGTTCGGCTTCCGTGTTATATGGCCATTTATTAAACCAAATGAAAAATGGTGTCTATAAGAGAATACTTGTTGTTGCTACAGGAGCTCTCTTATCACCGCTATCATTCCAGCAAAAAGAAACCATTCCATGTATTGCCCATGCTGTCTCAATTGAAATGAACTAGAAAGGAGGAATCACTTTGCTGCCAATGTTTTTTTGGGCTTTTGTTGTCGGAGGCCTGATCTGTGTGTTCGGCCAGTTGATGTTTGATATTGCGAAATTGACACCAGGGCACACGATGAGTTTGCTTGTTGTCATTGGTGCTGTCCTTGATGGTTTTGGACTTTATGAACCATTAATTGACTTTGCAGGAGCTGGTGCTACGATTCCAATTACAAGCTTTGGTAATTCGCTTGTTCACGGAGCGCTTCAGGAAGCAGAGCAGCACGGGCTGGTAGGTGTCCTGACAGGCATGTTTGAAATCACGAGTTCCGGTATTTCGGCTGCTGTAATCTTCGGCTTTATAGGCGCACTTATCTTTAAGCCAAAAGGTTGATTATGTGTTTCAAGGGATGATTTAATGCCGGATATTTTAAGCACGATCATACGCTCTATTTTGCTGATTTTAGGCTTATTTATCATTACAAAGCTTCTTGGAAAAAAACAGTTATCAAGTCTGTCATTTTTTGAATATATCGTAGGCATCACTGTAGGAGACATTGCCGGTACATTAGCGATGGATCCTGATTTGAGCTTGAGGGATGGAATTGCCAGCCTTATCGTCTGGTCATTCGTCCCTTTGGCAATTTCAACGATATCCTTAAGAAGCAGAGCATTTCGCAAAATAGTTGAGGGGAAATCAACTACCTTCATTGAAAATGGTAATATTCTCGAAAAGAACATGCGAAAAGAGAAATACAGTATAGATGAACTCTTGGAACAATTACGCAAGAAAAGTGTATTTAAGGTAGCCGATGTTGAGTTTGCTTCGCTTGATTCCAATGGAGAATTGAGTGTTTTAATGAAAAAAGCCAAACAGCCTTTAAAGTATGAAGATATTGGAATTAAAGTTGGAGCAGAGTCTACTTCGGTGTCCCTTATGATGGACGGTCAATTTATCGAGGAAAACTTAAGGCAGGCTGGTCTGGATAAAGTTGAACTGATTTCAAAAATCCAGGCTAAAGGATATCAGCCAAATCAAGTCTTCTATGCAGAAATGGATTCTAGAGGACTCCTTAGTCTTGATTTATATGATGAATTTATATCCTGCCAATTCCCAGACTTTGACCATATTTAACCCATGATTTTTAAATGGATGGGGGCTCGCCCATACACATTCATTATGCCTCACATATATTGCTATTGAGTAATAAAAAGTGAGGTGAAGAAGAATGGGCTACGGTTGGTGTGGCGGCGGCTACGGCTACGGCGGTGGCGGCTATTACGGCTCCACTTTCGTTTTGATCGTCGTATTGTTCATTTTGTTGATTATTGTAGGAGCAAGCTTCTACAACTAAGAGTAAAGAAGGAGAAGCTGTTCCAATTCGGGACAGCTTTTTCTGCCTGGACTATTGCTGATTTTTACATTCTCTCTTTCACCATTTTTTGCTTCCTTCATACAATAGAGTAGTTAAAGAAGGAGGCGTGATTTATATGGATAATAATTTCTTCAAGAATATAGAGAAAAAAACTGGCGTAAATATGAATGATGTATTTGAGTTAGCGAATTCATTACAAAATGCGAACTTTAAAGATGAGCAAACTGTAAGAGGCGTAATCCGCCGTGTTTCAAAAATGGCTAACAAGCCTGTCAGTAAAGAAATGGAAGACAAGATTGTAGAATCCATTGTGAAGGATGGAAAGCAGCTTGACTTTGGCCAAATTTCCAAAATGATTAACAAGAAGTAATTCTTGAATGCCAAATCAGGACCTGAGTTTATATCCCCAGGTCCTGATTTGGCATTTTTCTTTTTATATTGGATAAAAAACGGGAAGGATTAGCTTTTCTTCCACGTCTTCTATGTGGAACAGAAATGAATAAGTTCTTTTCTGCCCTTGTCACTGCTACATAAAGCAGACGGCGTTCTTCTTCAAGAGGCTGAAGGTCTCCATTACGATAGGCATCCAAAGCGTAATCATGGGGGATGCTTCCGTCAACAGTACCAATTATATAGACATTTCCATATTCTAGCCCCTTGGCTCGATGAATGGTGCTTAATGTGATGGCGTCAGTTAGATTCCTGCTGCTCCGTTTAATTTCAGCGTTCATGGCTGTCATATGGTCAGCATGCTCGATGAATTCTCCGACGGTTTTAAAGTTGCGTGCCGCCACTTTTAAATCCCGGATGTCGTCCGATCCCTTTTCAAGCTGGTTGCCTTCATTTCCGCGCTTTTTGATAAAGTCCTGATATCCAAGGTCCTTTTCGACTATATCAATTGCCGCTACTGGCGATAGAGAAGACAGAGAGCGTACAATCGGTATAAGTCTTTTCAGCTTTTGTTCCTGGAAGGCAAAGCCGGTTTTTACATAGGTAAGAGCTTCAAGCATGGAACAATCGTTCAGGATGCTATTCGCCTGTAAATCACGGAAAATCGACTGCTTTAAAAATAGTGATGGAAGAATATTTTTGATTGCTTCTGAGTCATCGGGATTCATGCTTAGCCGCAGAAATGACAGCATTCCTTTTACCATGAAACGCTCGTAAAAGGATTCAATATCCTGATCAAGACGGAAAGGGAAGCTTGAATTCGCCAGCCTCTCGAATACTGCACGGCTCGATGCATTCGTTCTGAACAGGATGGCGAAATCACCGGGGCGCTCACCTTGTTCGATCCGTTCTTTTATATCAGTAAGAATCATCGTTGCTTCTTCTTCTTCATCATAAGGATGGAACATTACCGGCGGGCATTCACCAGAAAATTGAGCCCGCATTTCTTTTTCATGGCGAGTGAGATTGGCTGAAATTAAAGTGTTGGCTGTCTCAACAATCTCATGCGGCGAGCGGTAATTCTGGTTTAAAATGATTAAATTAGTATTTTTGAAATCTGTCTTAAACTTGAACAGGTACGCAGGATCACTGCCTCGGAATGAATAAATTGACTGGTCGTCATCGCCAACAGCGCAAACATTTTCATGCTTGTCAGAGAGCATTTTCATGAGTTCGTATTGTACTTTATTAATATCCTGGAATTCGTCTATTAAAAAATAGTGAAAACGATTTTGATAGTTTTCCAGTATTTCGGGCTTTTCCTTAAAAAGCTTATAACAGCCGAGAAGCATGTCATCAAAATCGAATAATTTTTGTCTGTCTTTAGCAGCTTCATAGTCTTTATACAGCAAAGCCACCTTTTCTTCCCACGGAGATTCTGGCTTAACGTCGTGTGGCATGATCATCGTGTTTTTCCATAAACCGATTTGCTGGAGTGCCAGGTCATAGGCAAACTCTTTTTCATCGAGCTGGAGCTTTCGGCCAGCCTCCTTTAATATCTGTTCTCGCTGCCATTCTTTTTTCATCAGCTTGTCCGATGACCAATTTTCACGGTCATGAAAACAAAGGATACGGTAGAAGATGCTATGGAAGGTGCCGGCGATCAGCTGGTTGACCTTAGCGGGGGACATTCCCGGGTAGAGGGCAATCCTTTTCTTCATTTCAGCGGCAGCCTTGGCTGTGAAGGTAACAAGCATGATAGTACTTGGATTAATATTCTTCTCTTCAATCATGAAGGCGGTTCTCGCTGTTAGCACTCTTGTCTTTCCACTCCCCGCACCTGCTAAAATCAATAATGGCCCCTCTGTAGAAACAACTGCATTTTCCTGGTTGCCATCAAAATGGATTCCAGCTTCTTTAAGTTGTTTTAAATAATTCAACTTAACCCCTGGCTTAGCAGGTGGGAGCGGATTAAAAGGTGAAGGGATCTTCACTTCCCGTGGGAGTATGAATCCTTCCTCTTTTTCTGCTTCAGCCGTGATGGAGCGGGCCTTCGGGATGCGGAAGCCATTTCGTTCGATATATTCTGTTTCCTCGGAAGGTTGGACTGATGAAGAGTTTTCATTTTGTTCAGGGCAATCTTCTTTTGCGGAAAGGTGATGGTAGAAATGGGGCTTGTTCTTTATGCCGAGGTAAAGACGGACAGGGCCTCCGCATACAGAACAAGTAAGCATCCCTTTTTTTCCGTCATCAAAAAGCTTTTGATAATCCTCACGATTATATCGATCAAGGCTTATTATCTGTTGATTATACTTGGCTGTTTTCATGTTTTCCCTCATCTCCGACCAAAAATAGCACAATCTCTATCATAGCAGAATAAGATTTTTAACAAAAGGTGTTTTAGGCATTCATTAACACTTTGTGAATACATTATATCTAAGGCGGAAGCTGGAAGAAATTTTTTCATTAGCAGTTTAGTACGGTCATAAACAGGGAAAAGGATAAGAAGAATATAGTGAGAAAAAATTAAACTTGGGGGATACCAAAATGGGATACATTCTTCCAGTGACAAATTATCAATATATACAATATGCTGAGCGTGAAATAGGGATAGATTATGATCCTTTCCAAATTAATAAAATTGCTAGGATCCGAAAAGAAGATCCTGTAGAACAAGGACAGGAACAGCGAGAGCAAGCAGTAGGGCCCATGCAAAAGCGGAGGGACCAGCAGCCTGTGGCACGAATGCAGCTAGCTGCCTCTGATATAAGCTTCTCTAATACGGATCGGGTTTATAAGAAGAAGGTAAATCCTTCAATAGTCAGCCAGGCATATGCTGAATTAACGGGAAAAGGAAGGCACTACAGCGAGTCAATTTAAACTCAGCTGTAGTGTTTTTTGTTATTCAAAAAAAACTCCACTCATATAAGAATGGAGTTTCAGTAAATTTAAATAGATTTTTTCATCGTTTTATGTGGGATACCCGCATCCATGAATTCTTCTGATACCGTTTCATATCCTAGCTTGCTGTAAAAGGGGATAGCATGAGTCTGTGCGTTCAATTTCAAGGTTGATATACCTTGTGACTTGGCATATTCCTCGATTTTATTCATGACCGCTACACCTGCTCCGGTTTTTCGGTTCTCGTTTAAAACGCAAATCCGTTCTACCTTGCCAATTCCGTCCAGTATACGGAATCTCCCAGCACCGGCCGCTTTTTGGTTATCGTCATATAATACAAAATGGACAGATTCGGATTCAAATTGATCAATTTCTTCTTCTTCTGGAACATTTTGTTCATGAATGAATACAGTTTTGCGTACTTCGAATGCGTCTGCTAGTTCTTGATTGTTGTTTACAATTTTTACTTCCACGTTAGTTTATTCCTTTCCAAGCCTGAATGTTTCATATACCGTCCACGATCCATTATCCAACTGGTACAATAGGTGGATTCTGTCGGCGGTATCCTCAAATTGCACTTTTGTCATCCTCAATGAACCATATACATCGGAATGTTCATCGTCAGACATTTTCTGTCCGATAGTTATATGTGGTACAAAGTTATACTCCTGATTTCCGTCAAATGTTGCATTAAGCTCATTATGAAGCTTTTCCAAGTCTTCAGGTGATTCAACCTTCAAGTAGATTACATTGTTAACGGGCTTAAAGGAACCAATCTTAGTGATCTTGATGTTGACTGGTCTGAAATTCCTGGCGATTGAATCGAGTTTATTGGCGATTTCCTTGATTTCTTCCTCCGTTGCTTCAAAGGGTGACTTTAAAGTTACGTGAGGCGGGATTAACGCATAGTGCGGATCATAACGCCTTCTCATTGAATTTGCAAAATCCTGGATTTTTTTCGATGGAAATATGACAATACCGAATTTCATCTGAGATACCCCCCGTTTCATTAGTTTGGTGCATATCGATGTACTGCAAACCTATATTATGATTTACCATTCATTATAACAAATTTTCTAAATATATAATATAAAGAAGCATATATTAGGAAAACACTTTACTTATTGCCCTTTTGAGGTCTGGCTGCCAATAAGTCCATGTATGATCACCGCTGAACTCATCGTAAAAATAGCCAAAGCTTCTTTCCTTGAAAATTTTCGAGAGCTCCCTGTTTGGTGTCAGGAAGTCTTTGTTTTTGGAAGAGCTTGTTTTTACTTCTGTTTCTTGATCCCCCACAGTATGGTAGATGTGGAGCAATTCTGGCTGGCGGAAGTCCTTTACGGTCTTGAATACATCCTCGTTTACATAAGGTGACTGAAGAAGCACTTTTCCAAATGTGTGCGGATACTGGAGCGCGGCAAGCAAAGAAACTGTAGCTGCGAGTGAATCACCAATCAATGCGCGGCCCATGCCCATTTGGTAGGTAGGATACTGTTCATCTAAATATGGAACAAGCTCATGCGCCAGAAAACGGATATAGGCTTGGTGCTGCTCCCCTTTTGGGTGGTACTTTCGCCGCCTATCCTCGACAGACTCATATGGTATTCCTACTATGATGACGTTTTCAATTTCCTTTTTGCCAAGGAGCTCGTCTGCAATCCTTCCGATTCGGCCAAGCTGGAAATAATCCCGGCCATCCTGTGCAATAAGTAATGAATATTTATATAAGGGAGAATAGTTGGCAGGCAAGTATACCAGCATGGTCACTTCTTCTCCAAGTGCCTTGCTTTGAAGTGTGATTTCTTCTATTTTGCCCATTGGAAAATCCATTAATTTACCTCCAAATCATGAATTGCAATATTATTCTTTAACCGATATCACGATTTTAGCATATGTATTTTGAAAAATCTTTTATGGCAATCTATGTGTATCGGGCAAGAAAGGTAGATAGTAAGTAACATGATTGACAATTGTGTGAAGTCTTATGTTAAGATTATGTTGAACAATTCTATTTCTATAAGGGGGATTTCTGATGAAAAAAAGAAAGTTTCTTTTATTCACAACGCTAATGCTAGTACTTTCTATGGTGCTTTCGGCATGTGGCGGCGGCTCTGAAGAAGAGGGCGGCGGAGAAGGAAAATCAGAAGAAAAGCCAAAATACATGAGCATCCTTACTGGTGGTACGGGTGGTACATACTTCCCGTTGGGCGGATCATTTGCCAAGATCGTCTCTGACGCAACTGGGGTTAGCACAAATGCTGAAACAACAGGTGCTTCTGCAGAAAATATGCAGAGCATTAAAGATGGAAAAGGTGAAATCGCCTTCACACAAACTGACATCGCTTCCTACGCAACAGAAGGAAAGCTAATGTTCGATGGAAACAAAATTGATAATATCAAAGCAATCGGAACATTGTATCCTGAAACAATCCAAATCGTTACAACAGAAAAATCAGGAATCAAATCAGTAGAAGACCTTAAAGGCAAAAAGGTCTCAATCGGTGCACCAGGTTCTGGTACAGCAGCGAATGCTGAACAAATCCTTGAAGTTTACGGTCTTTCACTGGATGATATTGAAAAGCAGGACTTGAGCTTTGATGAATCAGTAAACGGTATCAAAGATGGCAATATCGATGCAGCATTCGTAACAGCTGGAACACCTACAGCTGCTGTTGAAGAGCTTTCCGCAACAGAAAAAGTTGTTATCGTACCTATTGAAGCTGACAAAGCTGAAGAACTTATCGAAAAGTATCCGTATTATGCAAAAGAAGCAGTACCTTCTGGAACATACAAACTGGATTCAGATGTGCCGACAGTGGCAGTTCTTGCGATGCTTGTTGTAAAATCAGACCTGTCTGAAGACCTTGTCTATGACATTACAAAGTCAATCTTTGAGAATCTTGATCAGGTAACACACGCCAAAGCTAAGCAAATCAAGCCTGAAAATGCACTTAACGGCGTTGGTATCGAAGTTCACGCTGGTGCACAGAAATACTATGATGAAAAAGGTATTAAAGCAGCTCAGTAATAGTAAGAAATTGGCCGGACAGTGTCCTTAAGGACATTGCCCGGTCAACTCATCTTTTTCAAAAAAAGTAGAAGATGACCACTACATGGGTGAGAACCCAGGCAGGATAGACCGAACTTCCAACCGGTCTATTTTTTACTGTTATAAAGAAAGTACTCCATCGGAGACATTGGACAGGCGAGGCTAATGATATGAATATAAACTGGATTAAATCAAAAATCTTCGTTCTGTTAACCCTCATTATTTTTTTAGCAATTATCTCAATCAATATCCCTTACAAACAAGCTCTAGTTTTTCAAGCACCTGAAAGTAATGATATACTCTGCTATATACCAATTAATACAGGGGAAGCCTTTAAAATAAAGTACAAGCATTCGATCCATCTGTCAGATGTAATTGAAAGCTACAAAGTTACCGAAAGCCTTAAAATCAGGCAATACGAACTGGAGTATGAGGATTTTGCTATCGGTATGCCATCTGAAATTGCGGATGGAGAGAACTTTGAAATGAAGGATGGCAAGTACTATATTACAAATATGAACAGGGAATTTTCGCATTTCGATTTGAGGCTTGGCCAGGTTCGGGCAAACCACACCCTGATTTATGAAGACATAACGTACCCGTTGTCCAAAGCAATTGAACCAGGGACAAGGGTGCGGATAAAGATTGAGGAAATTAGTTTATTGAAGCAATTGGAAGGAGTGAATATCCTTGACGACAAATGAAGAAATGGTATCTCAAGAAAAACAACAAGAGCTTCTGGAAAAATATGATCCTGAGGCTGCAACTAGAAAATTGGCAGGTAAGATGGGATGGATTGTTTTCTTCGGCCTTCTGGCTTTCTCAGTATTCCAGCTATACACTTCCATATTTGGTGTCCTGACTGCCCAACTCCAGCGTTCGATCCACTTGGGATTCGCTCTCGCTCTTATTTTCTTGCTGTTTCCGGCAAGGAAGAAGAATCTTAAGGTGAAAAAGGTGGCATGGTACGACCTGCTATTGGCTGTGATTGCTATAGCTGTTGGAGTTTATTGGCCAGTTATGATTGATGAACTCGTTAACCGTGTCGGCCGATTGACACCACTGGATTTCTACATTGGTATTGCGGCGATCCTATTGGTGTTAGAGGCGACACGAAGGACGGTTGGCTTACCGATTATGATTATTGCAGCAATATTCATGGCCTATGCCCTTTATGGACCGTATATGCCGGGATTTTTGGCGCACAGGGGTCTAGACCTGGAATCTCTCGTCCAGACTATGTTCTTTACTACTGAGGGTATTCTTGGAACTCCTTTGGGTGTTTCATCAACATTCATCTTCCTATTCTTATTGTTCGGTGCATTCCTGGTAAAGACGGGTGTTGGTCAATATTTCAATGATCTCGCTGTTGCCGTTGCAGGAAAAAGTACTGGAGGACCAGCAAAGGTTGCGATTTTTTCCAGTGCCCTTCAAGGAACAATCAGTGGAAGCTCAGTGGCTAACGTTGTGACATCGGGTTCATTTACGATTCCGATGATGAAAAAGCTTGGCTACCGCAAAGAATTCGCCGGTGCTGTAGAAGCGGCGGCATCAACAGGTGGACAGCTAATGCCTCCAATCATGGGAGCGGCAGCATTCCTGATGGTTGAATTCATCGGTGGCGGAATTACTTACTGGGAAATTGCCAAGGCAGCTACAATCCCAGCGTTGTTATATTTCTCTGGTATATGGATTATGACTCATTTTGAAGCGAAAAGGATCGGTCTGCGAGGTTTATCTGATGAAGAAATGCCTGACAGAAAAGAAGTACTTAAAAAGATTTATCTTCTATTGCCAATCCTGATCGTTATTATATTGATGGTAAGTGGTATGAGTATCATGCGTGCTGCTTTGTGGTCGATTCTATCTACAATTGTCGTCAGTGCTTTCAGCAAAGAGACGAGAATTGGTTTCAAAGATGCAATCGATGCACTTGTCGATGGAGCACGGACTGCACTGGGAGTTGCGGCAGCTACAGCTGCTGCAGGTATCATTGTTGGGGTAGTTACTAAGACTGGTCTTGGATTGAAGCTAGCAAATGGCTTGCTCGATCTTTCTGGTGGTTACTTAATTCCTACTTTAATGCTGACTATGGTTGCAGCAATCGTTTTAGGCATGGGTTCGCCAACCACGGCTAACTATGTTATCACTTCAACTATTGCTGCACCGGCCATTATTTTACTTGGTGTACCGGATTTATCAGCTCATTTATTTGTGTTTTATTTTGGCATTATTGCCGATATCACTCCTCCAGTTGCTCTTGCAGCATTTGCAGCGGCAGGAGTTTCCGGTGGAGAACCGCTGCGTACCGGTGTGAATTCGGCCAAGCTGGCGATAGCGGCTTTTATCATACCTTATATGTTCGTGTTATCTCCTGAACTTTTGATGATCGATACAACCTGGACAGAATTAATTTGGGTGGTCTTCTCTGCCATATCTGGTATGTTGGCGATTGGAGCAGGGGTCATTGGTTACTGGTTAAGGAAATTGCAATGGTGGGAAAGAGTGCTGGGAATCGTAGGCGGTATTATGCTGATTTATCCAGAAGGAATGTCGGATATAATCGGTCTGGGTCTTTTTGTACTACTTGTTGCACTTCAGATAATTATTAAAGATAAAGATTCAGTGAAACCAAAGCCAGCAAATTAATGAATGGAGAAAGGAGTCCTTTTACAGGGCTTCTTTTTTTAACTTGATTTCAGCAGTTTGCGTCTTTCGGGCATAACAGAAAGTATGTTTTCCTTTTTAAACAAGCGATCTGCCTTTCTGAGAAAACAGTAAGCTTTAAAATAACGATCATGCATTTCTTTTACGATAATCCTGCGATGGGTAATTTGGTTATTAGCTGCAAGATAAATCATCTCGACAGTAAGGTTTTCCTGAAATGATTTTTCAAGAAGGCCATTCATGCGCTCTCACTCCTTTAATTTCTATTTATATTATACACGAACATTTGTTCTTTATTCAATCTTTTTAAGAACGTTAGTTCGTAAAATTTTCACAGGAATATATGGTACTATTTAGTAGGAGGTGTAATCATGGAAAATGAATTGCTTAAAGTGTTTGATCAGCAGGGAAATTGCATTGGAATTGCTACGAGGTCGGAAGTTCATAAAGCAGGTCATTGGCATGAAACCTTTCATTGCTGGTTTACCGAGCGGATAGACAATGAAGAATTTCTTTTCTTCCAAGTCCGCAGTTCAGTTAAGAAAGATTATCCTAATCTGCTGGATATTACGGCAGCAGGGCATCTTCTTGCTGATGAAAGGCCTGTGGATGGTTTAAGAGAAGTGGAAGAGGAGCTTGGGATTGACCTGGCATTAGAGGATTTGCATTCGTTAGGGATGATCAAGGATTCATTGAACAGTCCTGAATTTATCGATAATGAATTATGCCATGTGTTTTTGTATGAACAACATCAACCTTTCGATAATTATTGGTTGCAATTAGAAGAGGTTTCGGGCATCATGATGGCAAGCATGACTGCATTTGAAAAATTATGGTTTGGCAAGGTTCAGGAAATAAAAGTAGAAGGCTTCCTGTCGAACGGGGATAATGAAAAGAAACCACATAGCATGCTTGTGTCCAAAAATGATTTTGTCCCACATGAAGATACATATATTGAAAGTGTACTTAAGGCAATAAAGAATTTATAAGGATTTTTATACAAAACATTATTGACAATTCTATCAATCCAGTATATATTAGTAAATGTCCTCATCACATGGGACACGCTAATACGATTCCTTAGCTCAGCTGGGAGAGCGCTACCTTGACAGGGTAGAGGTCGCTGGTTCGAACCCAGTAGGAATCATAAACGCTGTCGTATCAAGAGTTTATCCAACTTTATACTAACATGAAAATGTTATGGTCGTTGCTAAATCTGTTACGACACCTTGAAGCCACTTCACTAAAAAAATTGTGAGGTGGCTTTTTGTGTTGTTAAAGTTTGCTGTTCAAGATTTTTTAGATGACAGAGAGTTTAAAAATGTTACACCTAACACCTTAGAGAGTTACAAATTAATGATTGGTCAACTTCATGACTTCCTAACAGAAAATGAAGTCGTAAATGTTGAAGATGTAACTCCAAACCACATTAAAAAATTTATACTTCATTATCAGAAAAAAGGAAATAACGCTACAACTACCAATTCCAAACTCCAACGAATTAGAGCATTCTTTAATTACATGATTGAATGTGAGGTCATAACTAATAATCCTGCCAAGAAGATTCAAAAGGCAAAAGAGGATATTAAAATTGACGTTTTCACTGATTATCACATTAAGCAAATGCTCAACTATTACAGACGAATAAAACAACGTGAGAAAGCATTCTATGCCTATCGGGATCATTCAATTATCGTTATTTTAATTGGTACAGGTATCAGATTGTCTGAAATGACATCACTAAAATGGACAGATGTTGATTTTCAGAATCATACTCTATCCGTCTTTGGAAAAAATCGAAAACGTGAAACTATGCCAGTAACTGAAAAAGTAGTCAAGGAATTATCAGCATACAAAACATATTGTGAACAATTTTTCGGCAAAGAAAATCTTCATGAAAATATCTTTACTAATCGTAATAGTGAACCTTTAACTCCTGACGCAGTAAAGAACATTTTTAAGCGGTTATCAAAAATAATGAATTTTAAAGATGTTCGATTATCGGCTCACACGTTCCGCCACTCATTTTGTCAGCGTTGCATTCATGCAGGAATGAGTACCTTTGCAGTCCAACGTTTAATGCGTCATTCAAGTATTGCTGTAACGGAAAAGTATGCGGCAATGTGGGGAAATGACCTAAGAGAACAGAATGACAAATTTAATCCTTTAAACAATTTAGAGGTTTAATATGAACAATAAATTGGATCAAGAGTGGTTGCAACTTATCCAACAAGCCAAACAACTAGGACTGACAATTGAGGAAATACAAAAATTCATCCAAATTAATCAAAAGGAGAAAAATACTCATGACAAATAATCAATATGAATCAAAAGTAATGGAATGGATCAAGAATCATTTTGACTTATCAGCAATCGTGATAGAGGACTTTAGTGTTTTGCCTTATGGTAAACGTATCCTCGACATGGAAGGTGGAGAAATGGCTGTGTTCTATGACTTCTTCACTGGTAGTATCAAAGAATTATTTCCAACAGATAGTGTCTATTGATTAAGCAGGGAGCAATCCCTGTTTTTTATTTTGCGTTATAAAAATGGCGAGAAAAATCAGACGCAATAAACGTTGATATAGCAACATTCTTTTAATATTTGTAAATGTAAATACACTAATAAACATTGATATATCAACGTTTGTAGCTATTTTTGTTGGATAAACCCTAAAGGAAGAAAAAACATAAGCGAGAAAATAGAAAAATGCTAGAACCTTTGATATGACTGAATTTGTAAGCATTTTTGTAAAATTGTACTTATGGTAGAAGAATAATGTTCGAAGTTTAAAAACACTGGATCAATTGTCATCACTGTTTCAATTAGCAAAATGAAATTTTTGTACTTATGAAGAATGTTTGAAATAGAAAAATCTCGTATCCATTCTCTTTGTTGCGTTTAAAGCAAAAACATAAATTTGTACTTATGGAAGAAAAACATGGACAGGACTTTACCAATTAGAAATCCTTTGAAACCATTGTCATTACTGACTTTTTGAATTTGTTTTAAAAATTGTACTTATGGAGGAAATGCTAGAAGTTTAGAAAAACGCTGAAACCCTTATCCTATATAACTTTGACAAAACTCTTGCCGATTTGTACTTATGGATGGAGTGTGAAGTTTTAGAAAAATGCTAGATCAATTACCATTACTGGATTCATAAGCAAAAAGTACTTTTTGTACTTATGGAGAGAGTGTAGTTACGAAATAGAGTGGTTTTTATCAGCATAGGTATACGTAGACAATTAGGGCTTATTTATCAGGATAGGTATAACAGGATTAAGACCTTTTGAGGTATTTATCAGAATAGAGAATCGACAAAATAAAATGTAAGCAAATAGGATGGTATTTATCAGAGTCGGATACACATAGACAAAATAAATTCCAGATAACTTTTTGTCCGAATTTATACATTTATTTCTCAGAGTGGATAAAGATGGACAAAATAAAAAACGACAATGATTTGGTATTTCTCAGAGTTGGATAGCAGTGGCAAAATGAATTATTCAAGTAGAATTTTAGACCTTTATTTCTCAGGGTGGATACCACATGACGAAAATAAACATAATGAGTAGCGAAAGTGAACACCCCACCCATTGAAAAATATAGGTTAATCGCACGTTTAAGCAATTAGAGATAATCGTCTATAAGGGAAGATGTGTAACGGTGAGTTTCACATGTAATTGCTATGTCTGTTGATATTACTACATTTTCAAAGGGTGAGATAATCGTCTATAAGGGAAGAAGTAAATGTTAGGAAAATAGAACATCAAAAAACAGCAAAAATGTTCACTCAAACAGCCCTTCAACCCTTGATACTACAACGTTATGAAAATCGACTATTGGAAGGGAGATAATCGCCTTTTAGGGAAGAGGTATAAAGAAATAAAAATAAATACATAACCACCGTTAGAAACAACGCATAGTCCTTACTCTCCCAAGGGTTACAACAATTTTTAGTTTTCTTGTTACTATGATAGAGAAATAAATAATTAACTTTACCAAAATGAAAAACCACTTGACACTTACTCCCACAAGGGATACAGCGTGTTTTAGTTTTTCTGTTACTATGATAAGAAAACTACTTAAAACGCAAAAATAGCCATGTTTGAAATAGAAAATGCCATTAAGCCCTACTCCTGCAAGTGATAAAGGGGTTTTTAGTAATTCTGTTACTATGATAGAGAAATACATTTCATTGAGATGGAAACTTGAGTTTCCGTTTGAATGAAGGGTATTCCCTTCGTATCAAGTGCATTATTTATAATCCTCCAAAGTCAAAATCACTTTTTGACTTCCACTTTCTGCGAGTAGTCATTTATTTGGCTACTCCTATTTTTTATGGCTTTAAAAATTTTTTCTCATATTTATTATTAAATCGCAACAATTATTAAGGGAGGTGTTGACATTGGATTTAACTACAATACCGTTGGATCAATTTGCACAACAGGGAATCTTTGCTTTACTTTTCGTTTGGTTACTTTTTGACACACGCAAAGAAGCAAAAGTAAGGGAAGATAAACTGACAGTACAAATTGAGAAACAAAACGAAGCACAGGATAGAATTGTTCAATCATTAGAACGATTAGAAACACAAATTCAGAATTTGAAGGAGGTTAAATAATGGCAGAGATTACAGCAAGTGCATATTCAGATTTACGGAATTATATTCAATCCAATTGGAAATATATCGAGTTACAAGATGATACAGGAGTTGCAATTGTAAGATTATCCCCTTCTGATAGTAGAGTAACTTGGACACATCTTGCAGGAGAACAGACATTAAAATTACAAGTTATCATTAAAGGTTCTGACGCTGATATTACCGCTCCTAAAACATTTGCTAAATCAGTAATCTATAATGTTACAACAGGCGGAAATCCATTATCAGTTGAATCATTTACACCATTTACAATTGAGGGAGATCAAGACGAATTGACGGTGATTCATTCAATTGAAGTGCCGAAAGTAGTGTGATGATAAATGATAGGTGCAGGAACAGCGAGTAATCCTTATTTAGTATCTACTCCTTCTGACCTTAATGCAGTCAGAAATAACCTAACCGCACATTACCAATTAGTAAATGACATTGATATGTCTAGTTGGGGGAATTTTACTTCAATTGGAAAAAGTACAACCACATTTTTTAAAGGTTCATTTGATGGTAATGGTTTTAAAATACTGAATTTATCTATCAATGAATCTTCCGTATATGTTGGATTATTTGGATATATCAACTATGCAACAGTAACCATAAAAAACTTAGGAATTGAAAATTGTAATATAAATAGCAATACCTATAACTATGTAGGGGCTATTGTTGGTTATTTATCAAAAGGAAATATCCAAAATTGTTATTCCACAGGTCAAATTAATGGTCAGTATGGTGTTGGTGGTTTAGTTGGATTTTCAGATGGAATAATTGAAAATAGTTTCTCTATGGCAAATGTTACTGGTACTGGTCGAGTAGGTGGGCTTTTAGGGAATGGTGTATCTGTTAATGCTATCGTAAATAAATGTTACTCAACAGGATTAGTAACTGTAACACCTGACCCTAATTTATATAATGGTGGATTGATAGGTTCTCATTCAGGTTCAAGTGCGGTAACTAACTCCTATTATGATTCTCAAACAAGCGGTCAAATTATTTCGGCAGGTGGGATAAGTAAAACTACTGCTGAAATGAAAACTCAATCGACTTTTACAGATTGGGATTTTGCAAGCACATGGGGAATTAATGGCGACTATCCGTACTTACAAGTATTTGGTCTGCCTGTTGTATCTGTCAAAAAAGAAACAAGAGAAATACATACTTATTTAAATCAATTTATTACCGCTTCTGAACGTCATACTGCAACGATACGAGTTGTAGAGGGCTATCTATCGAATATTGAAACGACAGCCACAAGGAACGCTAGGACAGTAAAAAACACGATTGCAAAAGTTGATACTCATATCCAACCAATAGAATCATTTATAAATAGAGAATCAAAAAAGGTAAATGAATTACTTTCTTATATTCAGCCAATACACAGTAATGTAAATGTAATCTATCCAATTGCTAACAAACAAATAACCGCTTATTTAAGCGTCTTATTTAACGATTCTAGCGTGTCTATCAATGAGGGTATGTCTAGTATTCAGAAGGTTGTAAACACGTCAGAATCAATAATAAACAATAATCAGAGCCATTCAGCCATGATTATCAATCCTTCACATGTGGAGGTGAGGAAATAATGTATCAAGGGGATACAGTTAGGTTAAAAGTCCATTTCAAAACTTTTACAGGTCAGTCAGTTGATCCAACAGATATTAAGTTGACTATTTACAAAACTGATAAAACACAAATTGAACAAATACTTTTAGATGAGACCGCCAAAGAAGGAACAGGTCTCTATTTTTATGACTATGTGCCTGCCGATGAATTGAACGAATTTATTTTCGAGTTTGTCGGCAGTTATAGTAACAAACCTATCCTTAGCAGAGGAAAGGTAGAAGTCAAATTTATTTAATCAGGAGGGAAAAGTATGTCAGAAGAAATTAGTTTTACGCAAGAGCAGTTAAATGAGCAATTAGCAACAGCAAAGTCACAATGGGAATCAGAGGTGTTAAATCCTATCCAAAGTGAAAGGGATGAACTATTACAGTTTAAACCTAAAGAATTAACAGATGAAGAAAAAGCAATTCACACTAAGCAACAAGAATTATTTCAGAAGGAAGTATCATTTGAATTGAAAACAGCAGGACTTGATAAGTTTGCTGAATTTTTCAATGTAGAAAAGATTGAGGACTTGCAGCCACAAATTGAAAAGTTTCAAGGTTTACTTAATGAAATCAAAGTGTCAATGGGATATGTACCTGCTGACCATGGTAAATCAGACGCTTACAGTGTGGCAGAACAGAAGAAAGATGTTAGCGGTATGCTTTCAGCAAAATTATCTAAATTATTTGGGTAACTAGCACTTTGGCAAATTGTCAGGGTGCTTTTTATATTGATTAAAATATTGGGTAGCGACCAACGCTAAAGGAGAATTTATTTTATGTTTAAATCTAATAACTTTACTAACATGGAACAGGTATCACTCGCTAAGGAAATTGCAATTATCGGAGTACAAGCAACACCATTAACTTCTATGCTTATGGCAAAAGGTAATATCGAAAAGGCACTCTCTACTGTTTATTCATGGAGAGAAAAAACTCTTGATAATACTGAAGATATTTCAGCAGTTGAAGGTGAAGATACTACTGTATTCTTTGAATCTGCAAGAGCAGAATTATCCAACGTATTAGAAATTTTCAAAAAAGGTGCTAGTATTTCTGGGACAAGTTTAGCCATGAAATCTACTCAATTTGCAGAAGAAATTAATGACCGTCTATTAGAACTTAAAATTAACATGGAGAAGAAATTCATCAACGGTCTAAAGGCAGACGGTTCTGTTGCTCCTTATAAGCGTCAATTGTCAGGTCTAATTGAAATGGCAGACGCTTCAAATGCTGTATCTGCTACTGGTGCTGTGACAGAAGAAACTGTTAAAGACGTAATGCGTAAACTTTGGAACCAAGATTTAGCAGAAGGAAATGTGTATGCTTTCGTTAATGCTGACATTAAAGAGCAAATTGACGCAATCTACAAGGATAAATACGGTTACAATCATGTAACTACTAACTTTGGATTGGTAGTTGAATCTATCAATACAAACTATGGCACTTTGAATATCGTACTTTCTAAACATGTTCCTGCTGACAAGATGGTTGTATTCAATGACTCTTATGTTGATATTGCTTACCTTCGTGATGCTCACTTTGAGCCACTTGCTAAAACAGGTGATTCTGTAAAAGGTCAAGTAATTGCAGAAGCGACTCTTAAAGCAGGATCAAAGAAAGGTATTGCAGTAGTAACTGTTGCTTAATAACTTAATACATATTTCGAGAGGGTACTCATTTTGAGTATCCTCTTTATTTATTCAGGGAGAAAAGAGGATGAATATAAAGGATGAGTATTTTCTAAAACGCAGACAAAAGAAAATATCACATAACGAATTAGCAGTTTATTTAAATTGCAGTCAATCACTGATTTCCAGATATGAAACTGGCAATTGTGGAATGTCCAAAGAAAAGATAAATAGATACAGAGAATACATAGACAATAAATAATTCAAACAATTAATCAGAAGGTGGAGGTGAAGAAGTGACAAGAGGTTTTACAAAAGATTCGTCATAACCACTTCCTTCTTTTAATCATAATCGGATACGTATCCGAAATTTATTTATGAGGATTAAAAGGAGGAAGTCATTTCGGCAATTGATTGCTGATTTGATGGTTATTGACGACTAACAATTGTTGTCATGAGGGCTTTACCATTTGAAGGATAGTGGGAGAATTTTCTCTTTCACTGAAAGTATGAAGCAAGAATTGAAAAGCAAATTTGATAGTTTAGATTTTGTAGTTGATCCAAATAAGGATAAATTTGAAAGTTGTCTAGGTGACGATAACGATTCACTAATTGGAGCTTCCTTGTATTCACATGTTTCAGGAGTGGAGATTGGAGGATTTTACAACTTCAAGAATCTTTACTATTCAGATGATAGGGATTTAGGTAAGAAATTTGTTGGTATTGATATGTCATTGATTCAAGAAGGTTTCCGGTGCTTTGATAATCACGTAAATTTATCCAACGCTGCCGAAATTGGCAATAGTCAAATGGCAAATATAAATACTTTCAATGGAATTAATCTTAGTACCTATAATCAAAAATATGCTGGCAGTACAGTATTACAAATGTATGCCTACTATATGGAAGGTAAACAGCCCCCTACAATTGAAGGAGGGCTTATTTTAGCATGTATTGATGTTGCTTTTAAAGGACATTATTCAAATCAATACAAGGCAATACATAACCAATACCTTGAAGATTTAGGTTTGACTTGGATGATTGACCTATTAGACAAATACTCAATAAATGAAATGTATGACTTCATGAGAAAAATAGGTCTTGATTCTAAAATTGAGATCAATAAGCAAGGTTATATTGTCAATGAAAGACCGTGGAAAAAGAGTGCAGTTACTGGTAAATGGTTTCGTGATGGGAATTTACTTGATATTCCATTCATTGAAAAGAATTTAGGTTTTCCTATTATTATTCCACAAGGTCAATTTAAATTGGCAAGAGAATTACATAGTCAGTCAAAAGAATTACATGAAATCAATCTTAATACACTTGATAAGAAAAATATCTTATCACTTGCTTATACATATCGAAATAAAGTTGAACTAACTACATTAGAAAAATTGGCTTAAAGAGGAGCAAAAAAATGTTCCTCTTTTTTCTTTTTTTCGTTGACGGAACTATCACAACTTCATATATTTCCCAAGGGAGGATAAAATCATGAAATATTTTTTCTGCTACAACAAGTCAGTATCGGATTATCTGCAGAATAAAGGGATTAAGTTTATTACAGTTGCACAGGATTTGAAAACAAAAAAAGTTTTCTCCTTATATCCAATAGATGAAACGTTGCAAAAGGCACTAGACGAATACAAAGCAAGATAAGAAACTCTATAAAAATTCTAATAAAAATTCGGAGGTAACAATATGAAATACGAAGAAATTGAGAGAACAGTTGCATTTTACGAGAAAGAAATCATTCACATGCCAAATGAATTGTTTGAAGAATTAAGGTCAAATATTGATAATTCTCAACAACTAGCATTTTCCTACTCTTATCTTTATTTAAC
>NZ_JBIQOE010000055.1:0-53573 GCF_047739415.1 Mesobacillus sp.
TTTGGAAATGAAGCTATTGATCCTGCTAATCCATACCTGGATTCAACAACAGAAGGCGGATTTGTAACCTTTGGTGCTGCCCACATTCTTGATCTGGTATCCAAGGTAGCCTCCGTAGCGTTAAAAGCTGCATGGTGTCAAAAGTTCTTGATTCATCGCAGGCTTAGGCCGGAGGAATTCGGAGGACGCATCCACAATCATCTAACTGGTAAAGCCAGTTATCCATTCCACCATGAAGCATTAGAGTCTCAGGCCCTTCGTCAAACTTTCAAACAGTTTGGTACTCACCTGCTTCCTATGGCCTACCCAGAGGGCTGCCCGACACACCCAGCCTATCCTGCGGGACACGCTTGCATTGCCGGCGCAGGAATCACCGTACTAAAAGCTTTTTTCAATGAAGCCTTTATCATTCCAAACCCCGTAGAAGCAAAAACTGACGGACTGTCTTTAAAGCCTTACAAAGGCACTCCTCTGACAATCGGAGGAGAATTAAATAAACTGGCCTCCAACATTGCCCTTGGCAGGGATACTGCCGGTGTTCATTGGCGTTCTGATGGAATAGAGGGCCTTAAACTGGGAGAATCGGTCGCACTCGCTATTCTCAAAGACTATAGGAAAACCTATAATGAAAGTTTTGCCAGATTTTCCCTTACTAAATTTGACGGCACTAGTATAACTATTTGATTTATTATTTAAGAAGTAAAGGATCTTCCTTTACTTCTTTTGTTCAGGGACCACCGCATCCATTCTTGGACGAAATACCTAAAAGAAGAGACACAGGGACGGTTCTTTCGTCTCCTCAGATAAGCGATAGAGCCAAATGAGAAGCATTTTGCCTGCGTGAGTCCCTGTCGTAAAAGTTCCTGAGATATGTCTGTGTCTCTATGTATTTTATTTACTTTTGAAAAAATAGGAGTGAAGGATCAGCGCGACAAGGTATTCTGGTTTTGCTTCTTGTACTTCTAATACTTGTACATTGCTGATGATATGGTTCCGTTTCATTGTGCCGAGCAGCACTTTGTCTTGGGTTAGTGAAATGGTTGATGTGATCGTCATTGCTGAAGAAACAAAAGTAGTGTCAGGAAATCTAAACTTAATGCATTCAATTAGTTTCAGTGCATTTTTCAGATTTACTTGTGTTTGGGCTTGACCAACGAGGTTTCCATTTTTATAGATCTTCCATTGATCCTGTTGGGTGAACCATTTTTCTCGATACCATTGTACATCGTATACATCATTGTCGATTTCAATTTCTATTGAAAGATACCAGTTAAAACCAAAAAGATCACCAAAGATATATTTCCATTTCTGCTGAAATTACCGTTTTATGTATCCTCTTTTAGCTTTCCCTTTAAAAAGAGGTTTCTGAACGGGTAATGATTTTTGGATATTGTAAAATGACCAGCCTTCGATATTTTTCGGCTGATAAGCACGCTCTTTTTCTGCGAACCTTTTACTGAGCAAATAAATAGAAAGTGAGCCTACTGGAAGCAGTAAAATCATCGTAAACATCAGTGGCTCAAATGCCTCAAATATAATATACCGAGCAAGAGTTGTAAGCAATAACAAAACAAAGAGAAATAATAGTTCAATCATTAAAGTCACCTCTAATGATTTACGATACACTCCTTTAAAAGTTTCAACTTATTAAGACACGGGACGGTTCTGCTTCCTACTTTTTTACATTTGCCGAGACTCTTGAACCGCTTTAGTCTCGATACTGGTTAATTGTACCCTTATGTGGCCTTCTCCCTTCTCATAAGGGTACCTTTTCGGGTTAATCGTACCCTTATGTAGCCTTATCCCTTCTCATAAGGGTACCTTTTCAGGCTAATCGTACCCTTATGTAGCCTTGTCCCTTCGCATAAGGGTACCTTTTCGGGCTAATCGTACCCTTATGTAGCCTTGTCCCTTCGCATAAGGGTACCTTTTCGGGGTAATCGTACCCTTATGCAGCCTTTCTCCTTCGCATAAGGGGACCTTTTCGAGCTTATCGTACCCTTCTTATGTGGCCTTCTTCCTTCTCATAAGGGTACCTTTTCGGGGTAATCGTACCCTTATGCAGCCATTCTCCTTCGCATAAGGGTACCTTTTCCAACGAATCTTGCCCTTTCAACACTTTCCTACATCAAAAGAAGGCCCTCCCCATCAAAAATGATAAGGAAAGCCTTCTTTTTACTTCTATATCAATAGATAATGTATTATCGAACCAATCCATCCCCAACCATTACATACTTCCTCGTAGTCAGCGCCGGCAATCCCATTGGCCCTCTGGCATGAAGCTTCTGTGTAGAAATCCCGATTTCTGCACCAAATCCTAACGCTCCTCCATCTGTGAATCTAGTGGATGCGTTATGATACAGCGCTGCGGCATCTACTAGCTGAAGGAACTTCTTAGCGTTCTCAGCATTTTCAGTAATGATGGCTTCTGAGTGTTTTGTGCCGTACTGGTCGATGTGGTCAATGGCCTCGTCGATGTTGCCGACTACCTTTACAGCGATATCGAGACTCAGGTATTCGTCAGCCCAGTCGGTTTCGGTCGCTGGCACTACGTTTGGAAGTACTGCCGCTGCTGCTTCGTCTCCATGCACAGTGATGCCGTTCTCTTGGAATGCAGCAGCAAGCTGCTCTTTGTTTTTCTCAAGCCATGCTTGATGAACAATGAGTGTCTCTGCCGCGTTGCAGACTGCCGGGCGGTCTGTTTTGGCGTTGATCATGATGTTGAGTGCTTTTTCGGTGTCGGCTTCTTCGTCGACATACAGGTGGCAGTTGCCTACTCCGGTTTCTAGCACTGGAACCGTAGCGTTCTCAACGACTGCCTTGATCAACGCTCCGCCTCCGCGCGGGATCAGGACGTCGATGTGCTCTTTCATCGTGAACAGCTGCTGTGTTGCTTCGCGGTCTGCTGTGGCGATGAACTGGATGGCTTCTTTTGGCACCTTTGTGTTTTCGAGTGCCTGGTGCATGATGTCGACGATGGCTTTGTTAGAGGAGAGTGCGGAGGATCCGCCTTTCAAAATGATGGCGTTTCCTGATTTGAGTGCAAGTCCTGCTGCATCGACAGTTACATTCGGGCGCGCTTCGTAAATCATGCCGATGACGCCTAGCGGAACGCGGATTTCTTTTACATTGAGTCCGTTTTCCAGTGTCCAGTCTGAAAGGACGTCCCCGACTGGATCTGCATGCTCAGCGACCTGGCGAAGTCCTTCAGCAAAGTCTGCGATTCGCTCGCGACTAAGTGCCAGGCGATCCATGAATGCGTCCTCGAAGCCTTTTTCCTTCCCGTTCATTAGATCCTTTTCGTTCTCAGTTAAAATCGCTTCATAATTTTTATCCAAAGCGTCTGCCAGGATAAGCAGGGCTTCATTTTTTTCCTCCGTAGATAGGATGCTTAGCTTCTTAGCTGCCTTTTTTGCTGCGATTGCTTGCTCTTCTACTGTCGTTGTTTGAGTCATTGTCAATGTCATCAAAACGCCTCCTGTAAATTTTTAGACTGATACCGGCATTGCAAAATCACGTGAACAGACAAATGTGTCCTGTTCGATTGCTTCTTTTCGTTCACATTCGTCTTCAATAAGTGTCTCTTCCAATTTTCCGCTAGAGTAATTGATTCTTCCCAGGCCAATCTCTTCCCCGTTTTCATCCATCACTCTGACGACAGCTCCTTTGCTGAATCTTCCTTTTACCTGAAGGATGTCTGATGGGAGGATGTTTTTCCGATCCTCGATCACTGCCGTCCTTGATTCAGGGCTGATGATCACTTCGCCCTCAGGTCCGGAATGGAATGCGATCCATTGCTGGTTGTTGTCGAGGTTGAAGCCTTCAGGATCCTGGTTGAAATACGTTCCTTTTGCACTTCCGTTCACCGCTTTTACCAGGATATCCATGCTGTCGGCCTTCCCTAAAAACGAATCGATACCGGATGCCATCGCAATTTTTACAGCGGAGATTTTCGATTTCATCCCGCCCGTACCAACTGCACTTCCGGAGCCGCCTGCTGCTGCTTCGATTTCAGGAGTGATTTCATGGACCTTATCAAGCAACTTAGCGTCTGGGTTGTTGTTCGGATTATCGTCATACAATCCGTCGATATCGGAAAGGATGATCAGCTGGTCCGCCTCAATCAACGCGGCCACTTTCGCTGACAATGTGTCATTGTCGCCGAAACGCAGGCGGTCAACCGTAACCGTGTCATTTTCATTGATGATTGGGATGATCCCTCTCTCCAACAAGACGTTCAATGTATTTTTCATGTTGTTGTAGCGATTTTCATTTGCGAAATCGCTTCTCGTGATTAAAATCTGGGAAGCGACATACCCATGAGATAAAAACAGTTCTGAATAAGATTCCATTAACAGGCCCTGGCCAATCGAAGCGGCAGCCTGTTTTTCCGGCAATGAAGTCGGTCGCTGAATGCAGCCAAGCTTGCGGTACCCAGCAGCCACAGCGCCAGATGAAACAACCGCTGTTTCATAGCCTGCATCCTTCAAGGCCACAATCTGGTTCGCCAGGTTCTCCAGCTTACGGCGGCTGATTTCCCCATGCATACTTGTCAGCGAACTGCTGCCAATCTTAATTACAACTCTTTTTATCTTCTTATCTTGCTCTAACATCCAATACCTCCTTGTGAATCCGGCTGAAACAGCAGAAACAATCACTCATTCAAAAAGTGTTCGTATACCGTTCGTCTTTTGCCAACGTTATTAATGGTAACATCCTCAAGTTTGGTTTCAAGGGATATGGGGGCATTCGTGAGCATATGGCCGAGATAGTGAATGGAAGCGGTAACATTTTGAAGATATGGGCCATTTAATGAGGCTCATCAAGGATGAGGATGTCTCAGGGGGAAATATGGAAGTATATCGGAAGTGTGGAGACAAGCCCACCACTGCTTTTCATTATAATTGCCGTTCTAGGAGCAAAATCTATGTGAAGGAAAGCTCTCAGTTTGTCTTCATTCACCACGTTATCCAATTCTGCCAACCTCATAGAAACCGACGTAAACTCGATAAAGCAGGACTGGTCCCTACCCTTCCATAAATAGAAAAAGTAACCTTACAAAACCTTAACAGTCAATTTACAAAGTCTCTGTATACTGAATTTAATAGGTCGATAGTATCATAATTGGAGGTAATGATTTTGAAGTTTACAACCAGGCTTTCATCTTTCACCCTGGGCACCCGCCTGCTGCTCTTATTCATCTCTCTTCTGATGGTTTCAGTTGTCACCGTGGGTGTCAGCTCGTATATGAAGGCGAGGAATATGGCTGTGGAAACGGTCGAGCACCGCCTTGAAAGAGAAGCACAATTAATAGGATACATAGCAGAGAATTTGAAATTTGTTTATATCAGTGACGAAGAATACTTCAGACAGCAGCTGGAAGCTAATGTACGCTCACAGCAGAAAAAGCTTAAGGATGATGGAATTGCTTCTGATTTCTTCTATATTAGCGACGGAAAAGCTGCTCCCTTCAACGCAAGTAAAAAGTCAGAGTATAACTTTTCTGACAGCCAGATTGAATCCATCCAACAGTCCAAGAACGGGGTGATCCATTCCGAATTCAATGGACAAGACTATACGATTGCTTTTAATGAAATGAAAGAAATCAACGGAATTTATGTCATCGTGATCCCGACCAGTACATATATGGGGCCTGTTAATGAAATGGCCTATTTTACAATCGTTGTCATCTTGATCAGTCTATTAGCTTCGACGCTTATGATCAGCCTGTTTGTCAAAAAACTGACGAAGCCTTTGAACGAGCTTAGAAACACAATGAAAAAGGTACGTGATGGGCATCTTCAAAGTGCTCCTGACATAGATACCTCTATTCCGGAAATCAACTCATTGCAAAAAAGCTACAACAGCATGATTGAGCAGATGATGAAAATGGTTACTGAACTGACTGCAACGACGAAAGAGTTAGGCAATACCGGCAATGAGCTGAAGGATTCTTCTCAAAGCTCACTGGCAAGCAGTCAGCAGCTCGTCGCGGCAATCCATCTCGTCAAAACAGGAGCACAACAAACCGCAGCCAGCTCAGAGACAAGTGTTCGAAGTTTTACAGATATGAAGGATATGATTGAAGCCATGGCAACGAACATGGACAGTGTGTTCAGCAGTTCGGCAACAATGAATGCATCAGCTGTGAATGGCGAAAAAACCCTGGGCGAATTAATCTCAATGATTCACTCTTTTGAAACGGACTTCAAACAATTAGCCAATACAGTGCATCAGGTAAAAGAATATTCGCATTCGATTACGAAGCTTGTTGGCATGGTAAAGGCGATTGCCGACCAGACAAAACTGCTCGCGCTCAATGCCTCGATTGAAGCAGCCCGTGCCGGGGAAGCTGGGAAAGGCTTTGCTGTTGTCGCAAATGAAGTCGGCAGTCTCGCCGAACAATCTGCGAAAACGGCTGAGGAAATAACCTCGGCGATCGGTAAAATGGAGGAGATTACAATCGGAGCAACAGCAGAATTTGATGAGATGCACTCAAAAATCAAAACAAACCTATCAATGGCAAGCAGCTCACAAACTTCCTTCGATGAACTAATGAAAGGGATTTCCGTCGTGAGCTCCAAGCTCCACTCCATGCAAGGTGAACTGGAAAACCTTGAAAACACACTCCCGCAATTATCTGAAAGAGCCGACAGCTTCCTGTCCGTTTCACAGGAAACCCTGGCAAGCGCTGAAGAAATGCTTCTAGCAAGCGAGGTTCAAGTCGAACAGATGGAAGCCACCGATGCAATCGGTATAAAGCTGAATAGCCTTGCTAAGTCATTATCCGATATTACCAGCCAGTTCAGCCTTGGAGGTAAAGCCTGATCCAATGAGATCAGGTTTTTCTTTTTCCAAAACGGGGGCAAAAATAGCCTAGCATGCAAGTTTACTCAGCAACCAATGGATAACAGCGGATCCTTCGCTATCGGTTAATTCTTCTTAAAAAAGTCTTAATAAATCACCTGCATCTTCTTAATATCCTCCATTTATTCTAGTATTAATGTTTTTAATCTAAAGGAGGATTCACATATGAAAAGCAATCTTTCTACAGAAGAACAAGTGAAATTAAAACATTTGAAGTTACAATTAATGAATGCCGAAAACCAAGACGAGCGCCATTCCATTCTGAAAGATATTGAACAATTGCTCAACAAAGCGAAGTATCGGAATAGATTTATGTCGACATTAAAGGAGAACGATAGTTAAAAGGGGATAGACAAATGTCCATCCCCTTTACCTTACGCTTTATTTCAAGATCTTTAGTTTATACAACATAGGAAAGCTTCCTACGCCTTAATGATTTCAATCTTATCTTCATTCTCTTTGCGGAGATCTTCAATCAACTTGCTGATTTTTTCATTTTCTTTTTCAGAGATAACCTGCTGCTCGAGTTGTGGTTTGATCTTCTCTAATTCTTCGGGCTCTTGCTCTTGGGCTTTTGCTAGCTCTTTATATTGGTCATATCTGGCCTGGATTTCTTCGTCGGTTACTTCTAGCTTGCCGATCTTACTGTCCAGATACTTATTGACCGTCATTTGCTTTTTCAGCTGGGCCTTGAGCTCTTTCTCAGTCATTTCGTTCTTTTTCAGTGCTTCTTCAAACTGTTTTTCATCTTCGAAGTTGGTTTTGATTTTTTCCAGCTCTGCATCGATTTCTTTATCTTCAATCGAGATGCCGTCCTTCTCAGCTATCTGGAGAAGCAGCTCTGCATTGATCATTTGATCCAGAACCGACTTTTCGAGTTCTTTCTTCTGCTTGCTGTCCATCTGATCTGCCGGCATGCCCTGCTGTTCATAAGTTGCTTTCATGACGTCCAGCTCTTTCTCATAATCCTTTTTTGAAATCCCTTTTCCATCTACTGTCGCAACCAAATCTTCTTTATTTTCTTTCTCAGTATTCCCTTTTGAGCTATCATTGCTGCATGCGCCAAGCACAAGGACAGCCACGCTCAATAAAAGAATTCCTGTTAAAATGCGCTTCATCATAAAAAAACTCCCCTTTCACTTAACTTGTCCGTCATATTATCACATTCTTCGGACTAAAAGGGAAGTTTTTAAGGAATTGTTATCAGATTGAAATATATTTGGTACTTGAAATTCAATCACAGAAAAACTATATTAGCCAATCAGCCACTAAAAGGGAGAGAAATCCGATCTCAACGGTTCAATGTAACAAATGATTATCCAAAATTAATGATTCCCCACTATCCTGCTTCTTCTTTCCAATATGATCGTATCACGCCATACCCCATCCATCTTTCCGATCCGCTCCCGCCTTCCCATTTCCCGGAAGCCATGGTTTTTATGTAATTTAATACTTCCTTCGTTTTCAGGAAATATGCTAGATTGCAAGGTCCAAAAGCCATTTTGCTCACTTATTTCGATCAAAGATCTTAACAGCAAGCTGCCAAACCCTTTTCCATTATGTTTTTGACTGACATACACACTAACTTCTCCAACACCTGCGTACACACTCCTGCCTGATACAGGACTCAACGCAGCCCAACCCACAACTTCTCCATCTAAACGCGCAACAATCCGACATTCCCTATTATGACCGAGATCCCATTCCTCCCAGGAAGGTGACTCCTTTTGGAAAGTGGCATGTCCAGTAGCAATACCCTCAAGGTAGATTGCTCGAACCACTTCCCAATCATCTGAATGCATTTTGACTATGTTAATAGAACCTTTCATATTGTCCACCTGGTCTTTCTTGATAAATAGTATCGATTTTTTAAGCAATCCTCGCTAGATTTAAAGAATGAAAGCTCCCCAGTCAGCACTTCTTTTTCATTCTAAAGCGTAGGGACGTACCCTTTGCTTCCCTATACCCTGCTTAAAGAATCGCTCGTCAGGCTGACACACAGATCCCACACCTTCTGGATATTCTCTTTATTTTCAGCGTATTTAGGATAAACATTTTGATCCATTAGTTGCTTGATATCCTGTGCCAGTCCGGCGGAATAATGTGATGGCTCCATCACCTTCCTTTTATCGTTGATGAATTTGCCTGTCACGTTTTTGAACTCTTCGAAAGTGCATATGCGGAAATAGGTGTCGGCCATTGTTTCACGGGGTGCGCTGAATACATTCTGAATCCTTGCCGCGAATTTCCAGCCTGACTGAAATTTTTCAATGGTTTCTTTCGATAGTTTAATAGCCGAAATTTGCACGGCATTGACGCTAATCCGGTGTTTTTTCAATTCTTCGGCCATTTTAAATGTCATCAGCAACAAGGCCATTTTGGTATCTCCATACATTTTATAGGCGTTGAATGTCCTTTCGCCTTTGAACTCTCCCTGGAGGTTGTCGAACTCAATTTTCCTTTTTGGATCGAAAAAATGCCTGATATTGGTCGTGCAGGCGTGAAGGACTCGAGCATCGTCGGATTTTTCAAGCATCCCAACCATTTGCCTGGTGAGCAGGAACGGACCCACTGTATTCGTGGCAAAAGAAAGCTCGATGCCATCCTGGCTTAGCAAATAGTTTTTCTCCCCATGATTTAAATAAGCCGCATTGTGAATCAGGATGTCCAGTTTGGGATATTTGTCTTTGAGCAATGTGGAAAATTGGTGGATGGATTTGAATGAAGAGATGTCTAGCTGCAGTAAATCAATATGCGGATTCTTGGTCGCTTCAATTATTTCCTGTTGGGCAATTTTGCTTCTCTCAAGGTTGCGGCAAGCCATTACGACGGTGTACCCCTCATTGCCAAACTTGATGGCCGCCGCCTTGCCAATACCAGAATTCGCTCCTGTAATTAACACGATTTTATCGTTCATAAGAACCTCCTATGTAAAAAGGATCACTCTCTTTATAATAACTTATATTCGCATTAATGAGATTCGATGGCAGAAATATTATCCAATCCGTTATAAAGAGAGAAAAAAAGAAGCACAGGGTCGTACCCGCGCTTCCAAAGGGAACCTACCCTTGCTTCCAATAGCTTAATCCACAATCGCCACTACTGGGGGCTTATTAAGATAGGCTACTAGATTTTTTACATCTCCCTGCACTTCCTGGAATTCTGGCGTTGCCAGCGCCTGTGTCAAAACTTCCGGACTTTCAAACTGCAGTTCAGCAATCAAGTACAATTTTTCATCAGTATACATGGATTGTAGTACACGATGAACCTCTGCACCTTTTAGATTTGGCACTTTCTGGACAAGCGGAATATGAACCTCATGGTAGTGCTTTTCAAAACCTTCTTGGTCTTTCGGTTGGTCATAAGTAACAATGATTTTCGCCATCTTCATCCCCCTTAGGAAAAATCAGCCTACAATCATATTATAAAGAACGAAATATTCTCATTAAAGAAATATCCTTCGACAAAATCCTGGGGAAACAGGGGACTGTTCTGCAAGTCCTTCCAAGATCACGCCGCTTTACTGATCTCTATCATCTGTGAATATTTTGAGTCCCCCGAATATAAACACGATCGGAATGATCACTAATACTAATCGAAGCACATAGATTTCCAGGATGAGACTTACGACAGCAAAAGGGATTGCAACCATTGAAGTAATCGATACGAACCTTGTATAGCGGATAGCTTTATTCGATATTTCCGGTTCCTCTTTATACATCCAGCGACTCCCAAACAGGATACTTTCTTCAGGTTCATAATAAGTCCAAATCAACAAGCCATAGATCGGGACCATAATAACCACGGTAAAAAAAATCGTTGCAGCCACAATGCACCCCCCTAAGAATTCTGCGTTGGACCCTATCTAATGTTACGCTTTTACTCCGAAAAGGTTTCATTCTTCATTTTTGAAAGGCAGTACCGCCCTTGTTTTTTTCTTAATCAAACGTTTGATTAAAAAGGGCTGAAACGGTGCCACTCCTGACTTTTACCCAACAAACGCCCAGAGCCCAATAGCCCTGAACGTTAACACCAAGAATATTTTATATTGTTGTAAACACTCAATTTTACCAATGGGTTCTTTTTTCTGGTCAAATCTTAACCATCTGTTGATAGCTGTCCGTCACAAATTTACTCGCTGCCTAAAGGAAATAAAGGATACTCCCATCGATGGGTACATTCCTCCAGCATATAATATCCGCGTTCTTCATCGGGCACGATGCGGGTGCATTGTTGGCGTGGAATCGGCCCCTTGTCCCCTTCGCTTGTTACCTCTATCCAGTTCTCGTCTGCTGTCTCGTCATACCGTGTGACCAGTTGGTCCATTTACATGGATTGTGTAGCCGTTCTCTCGCTTCTTGGTCTTTTCCATAAAAGCCTCGATCTCCGCAATAATCTCTTTCTCACTGCTTGCCGATTCGGATTCCTTACTTCTTGCCAATTCGGTATCCTCACTTCTTGGCAATTCATAATCACCAAGATGCACTTCTTTCATCCCCTGCCAGGCAGGAAAACGAATCGTATTTTCCGTGATCCACTCAGCACTTTCCATGCCCAGAATTCCTTCTGCATCCAGTCCAGGATGTTCCGTACCTTGAATAACCATTTTAATCGATTGATCATCAAGAAGCTTTCCGACTAAACCAAATCTTGTTTTGTAAAAGTTGTACTGGTATGTCGTTTCTCCTAATGAAAAGTGGCGGTATTCAATGACGACAGATTGCTTGTTCCATGGCGAATCAATCTTCGTGTAACTATAATCCCAGAGCAAAACCATAAAACTATGAACCAGCAATAATGGTAAAATCACAGTCATACCAGCGATCGTCCACCTTTTTCTAAACCTGGTTGAACGATAAGCGAGTACAGCTAACACCAAAAAATTCCCCGCTAATGGAATGATATAACCCGTTGGCTTTATGAATAGAAAGAAGTAACCTGCCAAATGCATGATGACAAGCAATAAGTCCATGCCACATAGCAGCAATAATACCTTTTTAGTGTCCATCGATTTTATACCCCATTTTCTATCTACTGCTGTTTACTATTCCTGTTCCACTAAAAGGCTTTAATCAACCAAAACTCCAAAACTAACTATCTGTAAAAAATCTTGTTCTCGACCTATAATTGCTCCACTTTTAGAAAGGCTCATATAAAAAATCCGCTAATAATAGTATAAGTAATTATCCCCAAGAAAAGTATCGGCGGCAATGCACTAATGATCAACCCAAACCTCGCACCTCTTTTAGTAAAAGAGAGAACAGCACCAGCTAACCATATTAAAATAAACACAAGGAATCCAGGGTCAACAAAATAGTCATCACCAAAGTTTTCACCAATTGCCCCTGCTGCCATAAAAATACTGATCGGTATTGTAATAGCGCCCATTAAGACCAGATGAATGATTCTAAATATCTTAAATCTCAACATTATCCCTCCTCACATAAACTTTACCATAAAAATCCAAAAGAATGTCAAAGGGACGGATCCGCAGTACCACAATTCTTTACGAATTATGAAATGCTGAAACCGTCCCTTTTAACCAATTTATTTTTCCGTTTTAAATGTTACTTCGCCGACACCTAAGTCTGCATCCAGATCAATCTTTACTTTTGCATCTTCGTAGGCTTCATTTACATAAACGCCATCTCCTTTTGAAATTAAGTTTTCAAAGGAAGAGGAGCCTATGCCTTTTTGCGAGCGTACTCTTACTCCTGTATCTTTTGGAAGAATAACGGTCATCTTCCCTACTCCCGATGAAATACGGACATCAAAGCTTTCTTTCCAATCTCCTCCGAGATCCACGGTTATTTCACCAACACCTGCGTTCACTTCAAGGTTGGAAAGCTGAATTCCTTTCAAGTCAAGATTGGTGTCCGATGCCCCTGCATTTACGACAAGGTCCACTGGAGCATCTTCGCTGATTTTCAGATCCCATTCATTCTTCATCTTTCCAAGTTTAAAATGATCTGGCTGGGAGATATCCACCTTACCGACTTTCCCGCTAAGATCATATGAGACTTCAGGTTTCATTTTTTCAGGTTCATAGATTGCATTACCATTCACCCATTCATCTGCACCGCCCGCAACATCCATTTTCCCGGCACCAAAATTCAAAACAACCTCAAGCTCTTTTGCTTTATCCTTCTCAACAACGATTTCATCATCACTTTCGTTATTAGCAAGAATGGTGTTATTACATCCTGACAGTATTAAAACAGCCGATAATGCCGCCAAACCAAAACACATCACTTTTTTCATTATATTTCGCCTCCAATTGATTATAAATTAATCATAAGGCACTCCCCCGCTTCATTTAACCGGCTGGGGCTTTAACTTGTAATCAGTCTTGAGACCTATACATGGAATATTCAACCATTTTCAAGAGTCACTACATCAATTAGCCTTCAGGATGCGGGTTTTTGGTTATCAAGTAATGATGGATTACGATATAATTCCATTAATAACCCTATTAAGAAAGGAAGTTGACTGATGCCAATCCATTATGAGCTTATTCCTGATAATCAGATTAGCCTGGTAAAACATCTTTGCAATGAGTTGATGATCTACCAAAAATCACTAGCCACTATTCGCCCGGAGCTCTTTGATGGCATGAGCTTTGAAACGAGGATGGTTCCCTCGGTTAAAAACGCGACGGAGAATCATATCATTGCCGCGATGGATGGCGATGAAATCGTCGGATACGTGTATAGCAATGTTTCCCCGAAAGAAGTTTATTCAAATGAATTTGCCACTTTTTTTGATATGGATTCCGTAAAAGGGAATGATGTCGGCTGCCTTTCGCAGTTCTATATAAAAGAAGGCTACCGCAGCATGGGCATCGGGTCTGTCCTGTTTGAAAAATCAAAGGAATGGCTAGATTCGCTGGATAATATTCACGACCAGTTCATCTATGTATCCAACGGGAATGATGCCGCCCTGAACTTTTACAAAAGTAAAGGCTTTAAAATAAGCCATCAAATTCTGGATGGATTCATTACGGTTCTTAGAAATACATAATGAAAGATAACAGTACCCTTATGTGATGTCATACAGCTGCATAAGGGTATCTTTCTTCGGTAATCGTACCCTTATGTAACCCCGAACAACTGCATAAGGGGATCTTTCTTCGGTTATCGTACCCTTATGTGGGCTCAAACGGCTGCATAAGGGGATCTTTCATCGGTATTCGTACCCTTATGTGGGCTCAAACGGCTGCATAAGGGGATTTTTCTTCGAGAATAGTACCCTTATGTGACCTCAAACGACTTCATAAGGGTATCGTTCTTCGGTTTTCGTACCCTTATGTGACCTTAAACGGCTGCATAAGGGTATCGTTCTTCCGGAATCGTACCCTTATGTGGATTCAAACGACTTCATAAGGGTATCGTTCTTCGGTTTCCGTACCCTTATGTGACCTCAAACGGCTGTATAAGGGTATCGTTCTTCGGTTTTCGTACCCTTATGTGACCTCAAACGGCTGCATAAGGGGATCGTTCTTCGGTCTGCATTCCGTAGAGGAATTCTCCCTTGACGCTTACTCCTGACAATTCCCTCCCTGTCATGGCTTTTCTTTTACAATGAAAAACACCGGAGCAGAATCAGCATTCTTAATCCATTTATACTCTTCCCCGCTCAATCCTTCCTTCACCCACACATCGCCCTGCACATCATTTGGATTCTTCCGAAACCAGGCAAGATGATGGCCAGCCATTTGAGGATCTATATCAAGTTCATTCTTTTTTGGAAAAGTGATTTGTTTTTGCTCCTCCGTTTTAATATTGATTGCATAGAGTGCCGTGTACATCGTTGGGACTGGCCCTTCTGTCCATTCCTTGTTTTCTTTTGCACGGGCGACGATTACTTGATTCTGCGAGTACCATTCCAAATCAAGGTCTACGAAACCCATGGGTGTGTATTCCTTCTGTTCTTTAAAAATCGGTATGTCAGCAATTTTGGTTTTCTTGTTTTCAACGAAAAATCTCCCCTCACCTGAAATATAGGCCAGCTGGTTGGAGGATGGTGCCCACTTGAACCAGTCTTTGTACCCCAGCATTTTCCCTACTGCCTGAAACTGTTCTCCTTGATTTGTCAGGACACATAAGGTTTGGCTATCCATCGACCAGGAAGCCGTAGGAATCAGAATGAAACTGACCCATTTCCCATCATGACTCCACTTAAAATAGTCAGCATCAATACCAAACAAGTCTGGTTCTTGTGTTTGGATGGTATAAAACTTCTTCATTTTATCGCTTGAAAGATTCGCATTGACCGGAACCTTATAAAGCGGGACTGGTCCCCATCCGGTAGGACGCAAACTGGATTGCGAGGAAACAATGAAAACTTCGCCATTCGGGAACCATTCAAACCCGCTTACCCCTAGTGCAACATTCTCGAAACCCTGCGGCCGGCCACCCTTCACTTTGGTCACGTTCAGTAAACCATGATCTGTGTAGGCTAATTGATTTTTTACCGGTGACCATTTAAAGTCAGAGGTCTCAACCCTTACATAAGGCTGGTAGCTTTCTTTTGCATTCGTATCATAAATGAATAAATCCGATTTTTCTCCTTGTTCGTCCCCATCGATATAAGCAATAAAACGGCCATCATATGACCATTTCGGAGAATACACATACCGCCCTTTTGTAATTTGCGTTTCCTGTTCCCCTGTTTTGATCCATAGCTGATGATCCCGGATAAACGCAGCCGTGAGCGGGGATTCGGCACTAACTGCCATTGGTAAAAGAAAATTCATGATAATTAGCAGGACAATCAATCGACTCTTCAAAAAACATCCCTCCTGATTGTAGGATGTCCTGATGTTTAATGAAGATTCTTTTTTTGAGAGCAGCTTAGAGTTTCTTTTCCCTGCTTCCCAAGCAGCTGAAATAGCTGTTAAAATATTCGTAAAATATGTAGTTTATATATGAAGTTTGAAAGGAGCCACATATTGAAAAAACAGGGGATTACATCACTGGGCGAAGTAATTGTTGATTTTATTGCAACAGATTCCTCCAACACAGCGTTCCAGCGATTATTAGGAGGAGCTACTGTTAATGTAGCAGTTGGAGTCAGCAGACATGGCATTGCCTCGTATTATTTATGCAAATTAGGAAGGGATGAAACGAGTACATTTGTAGAGGGAAAATTAAAGAAGGAGGATGTTGATCTTTCCTTTTGTTCCTATCATCCAGATAAAAGAATCTGCTCGGTTTATATTCACTTGAATCAGCATGGAGAACGCTATTTTCATGCGTATGTTAATGAAACTCCTGATAAGTGGATTACCTCGGAGGAACTTGATAAAAAGCCGTTCGTGAATAGTAAAATCTTTTACTTTGGGTCCGGCACTCTTTTTCATCCAATCGCAAGGAAAACGACTGAGCAAGCTCTTCAATATGCCAAAGAAGAGAATATGCTAATGGCCTTTGATACGAATATTCGCCTGAAAAGATGGGAAGCGAGAATCAGTGCCGAGAAACGATTCTATCTTTTGTAAAACAGGCAGATATCGTAAAAATGACTGAGGATGAATTGCTGTTTTTAACCGAAAATAAAGGTTTGGAACACCTAACAAAAATGGAGATCCCCTTCCTTTTTATCACAAAAGGAAAGGAAGGCGCTTACGCCATTCATAATAATATGATGGTGCACGTTCCCGGAATTACGGTTAAAGCAGTGGACACAACAGGTGCCGGCGACGCATTCATGGCCGCCCTTCTATCCTGTTTTCATGACAGAGGGATTCCTAAAAACGAAGCTGAATTGATGGATTATACCGAGTTTGCCAATAAAGCCGGAGCGAGATCCGCCACTAAGTTGGGAGCTTTATAAAAGAAAAAGGGACGGTTTTCCCGTCCCAAAAAGTTATATTTCCAGGACACCAGAATCATCCCTAGTCCCATCTTATCCAAGCTGGAAAAAATCAACGAAAATTTTCAAGTCGCCAATAAAAATTGATTTTCGCCAATAAATAGCTCATTATCGCCAATAAAATTAATTTTCCGCCAATAAATCTTGAAAATCGCCAATAAACAAAGCAGGCAAGTAGATTCCAAATTACAGATTTAAATATTTTGATGAAAAGTTAAATATATCGACCACATTTTGCAATTTATCGGCGGATTTTCAATTATATCGACCACATTTTAAGATATATCGACCACTTTTTGCAATATATCGACCAACTCATGGAAAGTTAAAATCCTGAATCAAAACCGCTCATTTGAAGTGACGTATTTTTAAAGTAGTCCGTAAAAAAACGAAATTGCCTAGGTTCACGGACTAGAACGGGGGCTTCTCCCCTCACAATTCTTTTTCACCCGTTTAAATAGAGGTATACAATCAGGAAGATGACTAGTCCAATCATGAAGATTGAACCAAGACTTGCACTATACACCACATAAACTTTTGTGTGGAGAATGACATGAACAATTAGAACTAAAAGCAGACAAACGAGCAAAAAGATGAATAATTGTAAATTCTTATTCCTATTCAAAAGATCAGCACCTTATAGTTCCAATTTCGAAAACAGTAGTTGTCCATATACACTTATTCTTTATATATTTTTTCTTTACGGATTTTATTCATGATTTCCTTCAACGATGTCGTTCTAATGCGCAGTATATTTGTACTGCTTAGCAAGTGCCCAAGTTCTCCAACAAAGGTTATTCTCTAGCACATGGCATTTATGTATAAACCATCAATTTAATACCATAATGAAGAAGGAGTGCCCAACAGTTATGTAGAAAATACATACAAGATGATGTGTTTACTATGTTTTTTATCATTAGGAGGTAATCATGGGTAGATTAGTACATTTCGAAATACATGTAGATAACATGGACCGTGCTAAAACGTTTTATGGTGAAGTATTTGGATGGGCATTTGAAGATTGGAGCGAATTTGCTGGTATGCCGTATTTTGGGGCAGTTACTGGCGGTGAAGATGAGCCTGGAATCAACGGTGCTTTAATGCAACGTCAAGGTCCTCCTCCAGAATCAAACCAGGCTTTGAATGGTTATGCATGTACAATGGGAGTAGAAGATTACGATGCGACTGAAACAAAAATTCTTAATAATGGCGGCGTAGTAGCATTGCCAAAATATGCTCTGCCTGGCATGGCATGGCAGGGGTATTATAAAGATCCAGAAGGAAATATATTTGGCATTCATCAACCAGATGTAAATGCAAAATAGAGTACTTCCGATAAGCAAAGGCACTTTATCGTGCCTTTGCTTATTTCATTATTTTCACAAACCCGTATCGCCAATAAAATAAGGGATACCAAATCATTGCGATTTGATATCCCTTTTCCATCATCCAATTCTTGTGGCTTTGTCTTTTTTCGGCCAGATGAAGTAACTCGCTGTTATCGCGGTATCAATGGCGAGAACAAATCCCCAAATTTTCAAGACAGCGAATAGGCTCTCCGTCCTTGCAGGGTCTTTGATCAGGAAAATGATCAGTCCGAGCATGCTGCCGCCTATCAGGAACGCTGCGTAATGGCGAAGAAGGTTCTTCCTTTCGTTTTGTGAAAATTCCCTTCCCCTCAAATGTTCAGGCTTTTCACCTTTCCTTAAAATATAATATTGGAAACGCGAATCCGCCCAGCTGATCATACTTTTTCCATAGGCAACCGACACGCCTATATAAATGGCTGCAATACCGTGTGCAATGGTCGCCGTTGCCCCGGTGTAAAGGTCATAACTAGTAAGAGCCAGCAGCAGCAGATCAATCACCGGTGTCAAAGCAAAGAAAAAGATGCTGAGCTTGTTTTTCTTAAAAATATACCGGGTTGTCAGTCCAAGAATAATGACAACCCAAAACGCAATTTCACAGGCAACAATCCACCATGCAATAAAATTCAAAGAAACTCCTCCTTATTTAACGGGACAGATGGGTCGGTTCTTCTGTCCTCACTCGTCCTGAGACACCAAAACCGGCCCCAACTCCCAAACTTCATCCAGGTACTGTAGGCTGTTATAACCTGTAATCTGTAGTTTCATGGAGTTATCATCGATGCCTTCTACTCTCATGGTTTGTTCTGTGACGAAATGGCGCGGCTGCTCCAATTTTTCATAGTCGATTGGCCCTTTATGCGGATCATATTCGACGCCGTTTTTGTCTACCAGCACTCCTTTGGAATCCATTTGTGTGATGTCAGGCTGTTGACCCTTTTCGTCCACAAAATTAATATGAAGTGATTCATAATCCCGATTTTCCAGGTCATCATTACGTATAATCACCTCGGTAGACTGACCCGCTTTGGTTTTATCGATCCAGAGAGTACTGCCTGCATACTCGATTGTCTGCGGGAATGTCTCATTTCCGCTAAGTTCGATGCTTTTATGATCTACAATCGATAAATAGATCGAGTCTAATTGGGCCTTGAAATCTTTGACTTTCTCACCATAAAGCGGGCCGAAATAGGCTTGGAAACCAGTCCATGCACCGTCCAGCTGGTAATCCATAAAGTGGCTGCCATATCGTTCTGCCTCCACTTTTTTATTATTCACTTCCAGCGATTTAAAATTGAGGAAATCGATTCGCTTCTCCAGCTTTTCTGTATTGATGCCAAATTGTAAAAAAGTTGCGGTTGGAGCAACGATCAATTTTTCCAGTCTGACGGCGACACCCTCGATTTCTCTTTGTTCATTGATTTCGTACTCCGTGGAAGGCTGTTTGGTTACCGGGAACTCGAAGCTCCAGTATCCGTTTTTATATTCACCAGCGCTAAAGCCAAATGATAGTCCAGCTTCGTTAGCCAATTCCTGGATCTTGGTGATCCTCAGTTTGATTAGACCTTGCTCTTCTTCAAGCGGTCGTAGCGCAATCTTTCCATAAAAAACATTTTTATCACCTTTGTTCATTTCCGCCTCGACATCAGGAAAAGAATAGCGCGGATAGGTGTCGCGTTTCATAATGTCATATTCGTTCTCAACAGTCACCCCATCCTCAAAGTTCATGAAATATTGCTTGTCTTCCTTCATATCATGAATTTCATAGAATACAAGCGTCTGGATGTCATCCGCCACCACGCCCTTGATTTTCACCTTCACTCCGTTGCTTTCCGCTTCCAAATTCAGCCTCTGGCCAAAGCCCTCCTGGAGAAATCCCCGCAAATGTACGTCGTCTTCCGTCCATGCATAATAGATTTTTGGAAACGCACCAGTAATTAAGCCGATCGCCACGATGAAGGCAAAAGCACTCGCAAAACCAAGCGCCCATTTTTTGCGTTTTTTATTCTTCCGCTTTCTATGCTCCTTCTTATCTGCCAATCTCTTTTTTACGTTTTCCATTAGTTGAGGGTGCACACTCAGGTCATTGCCCTCCTCAACATGATTTAATCTCGTCATTGCGACTTCCTGGAAGCTTGCCAAATCCTCCTGACAATCCCTGCAATTGTAAAGATGAATCTCAAACTCAATCTTCGCCGGACGTTCCATCGTTTTTTCCAGATAATCGACATAATGCATCTGGAATTGCTCACAGCCATGATAGTCGGCCCCATCCATTTGTTTTCTGACCGACTGAGTACCAGAGAACAACAATTCCTTTATTTTTTCAGCCGGAACATCGATGACTTGCGCAGTCTCCTCAAGGGTAAAACCTAATACATATGTAAGAACCAGCGCTTCCTTTTCCAGTTGATTAATTCCAGCAAACACTTTTCGGCGCGGGTCCAATTCCTCTGAATCTTGCAAACTTGAAAGCCCGCGGATGTTTTCAATGAAAATAGAAGTGACCCACATTTTGAACGACAGATTCCCTTTATACCAGGGAAACTCCTTATGCACCTTCACAATCGACCTGTAAAAAAGCTCCTCCATCTGCTGCTGATTTTGAACAAAATGCCAGCCAAAACTATAGAAATATTCCTTATGCCCATCAAACCAATCCACGACAGACTGTACGCCATTCTCTTGAATTGCCGTAATCGAAATTGGCTCCATTTTTTCCAGGATCATCTATGACTTCCCCCTTTGGGACAGAGGGCCGTTCACCCGTCTCCCCAAATTACAAATTCCCTCTATTCCTGCGACACCAGAACCGTCCCCATGTCTCAACTATTAGAATAATCAGTTATTTTTAACGAGATTGTTCCCTTAAGAACAACATGCCATTACTTTCTTCAAATCCTTCTCGCGGACCCAAATCTCGCCTTCTCTGATTTCATACTTTATCCCTGCTTTATCCAGAAGTTGAATTTGGTTATCTGTCCTGTCGGTCCAGTAGGCATACGGTTCCTTCGTATTGCAAGCTGTTAAAAAAATCAGCAGACTAAAGCTTAAGGTTAAGGTTAGCTTCTTCATCAAAACTCTCATTCCTAACTACTTATTGTTACTTCAACGATACCACAAAATAGCAGACAGAGACATAGTTGAAAGAGCCCGGAGCACTATTTTAAAAGGCAGCTTCCGATGTAACCCTTGCATTTCAAAACATTGTTCACCGAGGAGCTCAGCTGCGTCCATCGGATGATGAATTGCTCCAATTCAATTGAAGGAACTTTTTCCGTATCCCAGGGGACCATCTGGTTTGCGCTTGTCATCAGCTCCATTAGCATCCTGGTTTACGGCTTATTCTTATTCAAAGTAATGCCGAAATTCTTTCAATCTAAATGGAGTTATGTTTTATTTACCGGAACCTTTCTCGCTATAACTGGATCAATGGTAGCATTCATGTTTTGGTACAAATCACAGGAATTCGAAGCCATCTTCGTTGCAACGCCAGCGCAAAACAACCTGATCATTGTCCTGTGTGCCGTCATTTTCATCGGTGCAGCTCTCTACACCAAAACCTGGTTCACGGTACTGATTCCTTTATTCCTCTCCATGGGTCCCATTGCAACAAGATTCGTACCAGAAGAAGCAAACAATGACCCGCTGTACATCACGATCACCATCCTTGTCTTTTTACTGGCATCAGCTGTAGCCATCGCCATCTTTATTTTTCAGAGCAAGAAAGATCAAAAAAAGATTTAAAGTCTTAAAAAGGAGCTCAACTAAGTTGAACTCCTTTTGTTTGCTATCAAACCTCGTGGTCAGGATAAATCAATTCATTGTCCACAAAAATCCTGCACTCTACCGTTATAGCACCGCCGAGGCTCACCTTAATATACTGGTTTACACCTTCATTGTTTTTGATTACCCCATTTAAAGTGGCTCGGTCAAAGGCAAACCCAAGATTCTGATCCTGTAATTTGCCGTCCACCAAAAGCTTTTCCCCATTAAACCACGTATTCTCCACAATTATCTGATGGCCTCTGTATGTAGTTTCAAATACTTTTTTCATAATCCATCCTCCTATCCCTTGATATATATACGGATAGGGTCACTGGAAGTTCCATGAAAAATTGGTTGTACTTGGGTTTATCTAAACTGGAAAAAATCATCGAAAATTTCCAAGTCGCCAATAAAAATTGATTTTCGCCAATAACCCGCTCATTATCGCCAATAAAAATTGAAAATCGCCAATAAAATCAAATTATCGCCAATAAACAAATAAAGCAGATTGGTTCTTGTAAAAAACATGAACCAATACTGCTTATTTTGAAGCGAAATTCGTTAACTCACGCATTTTTTCTAAAAAACTCGAGTCAGGAGTGAAAAGCAACGATGATTCTGATAATTTTTGCCGACCTCATGCCTCTATCTCACTACTTAATCCGGCTGTACAACATTATCAATCTCCGACCAATCGAATGTTCCTTCACGAATCTTTTCACGACGGTCTTTTGTAATGATATCAGTTGGGCGTCCGCCTTTTGGCCAGTCTGTTTCATGTCCTCCCCATACTGGTCGCTCATGGGACAAGATATAGGCTGCGAGGTCTGCCGCTTCCTGATCCGTTAAGGTTCCACCGTTTGGCGGCATATTATTCTGGATATAACCGGCAATTTTCGACATCCGGTTCATCCCTGCTCCATCATTAAACGAGTTCTCCCCCCATAACGCTGGGCCAACCGTAGCTCCTTTTCCTTCACCATTTTGCCCGTGGCATGCTATGCAGGTTTTTTCGGTATAGAGTTTCTCGCCATTTTCAACACTCGGCAGAGGGATTTCCTTCATCGTGTTCAGCATTCTCCACGGAATTTCAGTTCCCACTTCAATCCCATTAGAAATATAAGTCAGGTAGGACATCATGGCCCGCATCTCTTTGCTGTCTTCGGGAATCATTTTTCCGTTCATACTTCGAACCATACATCCATTAATACGATCCTCGAGTGTAAAGACGACACCCTCCCTGGGCCGGTATTGTGGGAATTGGGTTGTTACTCCCACCATCGAAGAGGAACGGGCCAATCCTGCATCTGCATGACAGCTTGAGCACGATAATTGATTTCCCACATATTCATCCAGGACCGTATCTGTTTCATGGAACACCTTCTGTCCATATTCAATATATTCGGTCATCGGATTTTTCGGATCCAGTTCCTCCATTGAGGGAGGATCATAGGCCAATTCATCACCAGTATCGTTACCCTCATTCTTTTTACTGTCACTAGCCTGCTGATTCGTATTGCCATCTGTATTCTTGCTTTGTGTTTCCTCAGGATCCTTATTTGCACTGTCATTATTGCAAGCTGCGAAAACAAAAACAAGAGCAATTATTAAGAAGCTTAACCATCTTACATTGCGCATTTTTTCATCTCCTATAAGATTTTCATATTTAATCATTAGCTTCTTAATATTTTTAGATATTATTCTTACTATTGTTTGTAATCACAGCGGGGCTTAAAGGAAGAAACAAGTTATACAGCAAAAAGGCTCAGCCTATCGCTCTGAGCTTTGGGAAGTTTCTAAACGGACACTCGGAAGTTTTGTACAAAAAAGCACGTTGAGCGGTTTTTACTACTCATTGTGCCTTTATTAATTATTAGGAAGCTTCTTTTTTAAAGACAACAGGAGACATGAAAAAAGGAAGCATGGGGCTATAACATCCCCTCTGCTTCCCGGAGTTTCTATCCGACAATCAATCTTTCTTTCGGATAATGGCATTTTGGCTCTAGTTTTCCGCGGTTGAACAAGAAAATAAATGATAGGATTCCTATTCTTCCTATGAACATCAAGGATATAATGACAATTTTCCCTGCTGTGCTTAGTTCAGGAGTTATCCCCATGGACAAGCCAGTCGTCCCGAATGCTGAACTTACTTCGAATAAAATCTCCATCATCGAAAAGCTTTCGGTTGCATTCAAAATGACCACAGCCGAAAAACAGAGCATCATCGCTAGAAAACTAACCACTACTGATTTTCGGACATCTTCCTCATGCAGCTCACGTCCAAACACCTTGATTGCATTATGCCCTTTAGCAAAATTGACGATCAGCAAAATAATGACCGCAAAAGTAGTCGTCCTTATACCGCCGCCCACAGAACTTGGCGAAGCTCCAATAAACATTAAAAAGCAAAGAAGCAGTAGGGTAGGATTAGAGAAATCACTCACATTCATCGTAGCAAGCCCGCCATTTCTAGTGGAAGACGATTGGAACCAGGCATAAAAGAACGACTCATGCCAATTGTAGCTTTTAAAGAAATGATTATATTCAAACAGCAGAATTGCAAATGTACCGAAAAACATAAGCGCAAAGAACGTTAATGTAGTCACCTTTGTATATAAAGAAAAGTGAGATCGATGGTGTTTTTTACGATTCAAAAAGAATTCCTTTACTTCCACTAATACCGGGAATCCTATGGCACCTAAGGTTAATAGGATAATGTTCACGGATTGCACGAAATAATCATGTGCAAAAGGAATCAGCGAACTCCCTGTAATATCAAAACCAGCATTCGTCGTTGCACTTACCGCCGCAAATAATCCTTGCAGATAAGCTTCCTGCCATGTCGGGAAATAGCCAAGAAAATAAGTTCCTAATATGAGAGCCCCAACCGCCTCGATCAAGAGGATGATGGCCAAAATTTGCCTCATGAGCTTGACCAGGCCTGACATTTGAGATTGGTTCTGGTCGGTCATGATTAATTGTCGATCTTTTAGGCCGATTTTCTTTCGCAATAATAGCCAGAAAAACGTGCCGAGCGTCATGATTCCAATACCGCCAAACTGAAGGATGAACATCAAAATGAAAACGCCCGGTATACTAAAGGTATCCGGTGTCGATACAACCGTTAGCCCTGTTACACTAACCGCACTGACTGCCGTAAATAAAACATCTATAAATGTCCAGCTCACGCCAGGCTTGAGAGCAATAGGGAGACTAAGGAGCGTCGCCGAAATCAATACGGCAATGACATAAAACAATACAATGATTTGTGCAGGCTTTAACCAGTTCCTTTTAAAAATTTTCACCAATAAATACCCCTTCTTACTTTGTCAGATTAGTTATCATTTAGACACAAAAAGACCACCCTTAATAAGAATGGTCAATGCACTATCATTAACCCTTCTCTCTTCATGGCTTACGGAGTTAGCTGTCGGATTAGGGATTGAGAGTACCCCTTTTTAGCTGCATTCGCTAAAATTCACCCCAAGATAAAGTAGCTTTATCAAAATTGGTTCCCCCGCTCAAAAGATTCAGCAAAAAGGCTTTTATTAAATTTAATAAGTATAAATTACTCCTATAGCTTAATAGTGTCAATGATTTTTTTACCGCAGGGTCTTCCCTTTGCATTGTTGTCAATAGAAAGCGGTGATAGTTCATGTTCGGAAAACTCTATTTATTTGATATTGAGTGCCCACATTCATATTTCCCCTGTATAAGGAAATAATACCGTGGAGGTGAAAATATGTATAAGGAAAGAATACAACTTACTTCTTCTGAAATAGGATCCTTGTGGGGCGAATATGTAAACGGGACAATGATCGATGCATTGAATCGATATATGTACACAATTATTGAAGATGAAGCCATCAAGGCAATTTTTGAGGATGCCATTTCAACATTTGAACGACAAAAGAAACAAATGGTTACCTTTTTAGAGATTGAAGGCTTTCCAGTTCCTGTGGGATTTAGTGACGCGGATATAAACAAAGGGGCAAAAAGATTGTTCTCCGATATTTTTTGCTTGAATTATTTACATATCATGACATTGCATGGGTTGATTGGACATGTCACTGCCTTTGGCGTTTCTGTCAGAAAAGACTTGCGGGATTTTTACGATTCATGCGATAGCGACGGGAAAAGAATGTACCACCAGACAATTGAACTATTACTTGAGAAAGGCAGTTTTCAAAGAGACCCTTTATTTTATCCTAAAAAGACCACTGAATTTATTGAGAATGAAGATTTTACAGATGGGATTTTCGGAAAAGGAAGAAGTTTATCTGCCACAGAGATTATAAGTATTTCTTTCAACCTAAAAAAGACTATTATGGCTAAAACTCTTTCTATTGCTTTCAGTCAAGTTGCCCACTCAAAAGAAGTTAGAAAGTTTTTCTTGGATTCAGAGAAAACAGCTGACCAACAAATACAATCTTTTTCTAAAATCATGCACGAGGATAATTTGCCAATTCCCCGGTCATGGGAAACAGAAGTCACTACATCAACGGACTCACCTTTTTCAGATAAACTGATGATGTATCACACCGGCTTCTTGTTCCAGGCTGCTCAAGTCTATCACGGAACAGGCTTGGCATCTGCCATGCGGACAGACCTTATCACTACTTATGAAACCATAATCCTGAAAAATTTAATGGTGACAAAGAAATGGTTTGATATTATGGAGAAAAACAAATGGTTAGAACAACCCCCACTTGCTCCCAATAGAAAAGAACTTGCAAATGGAAACCAATAATTGTAATGTCCTTCCGCATATGGAGGGACATTTTTTTATATACGGCTACTTTCTTTTATGGACAAAGCGCAAATACAGAAAATAGGAAGCAACCACGATCATGGCATAAAACCAAACGGAACGATACCAGACAAACTTCAATTCTGTCCAAAAACTCATTCCGCCGTGTTCAGGAGGCAAAAGCGAATAAACGGACACTTCAACATAGAATAGTACAAGGAAAAATAAGAATAAAGGAACAAATATAATCCATATTAAACGATTGTACTTCATAAAAGACCACCTTTTTCATTCCGCCGTTATCCTAATGAATTTCTACAAAAAGAGATATATCCCTCTTAAAAGAAGCAAAAAGGAAGCTGCCTCTTTTCGCAGCTTCCTTCTTGGTACCGTCGCTATTTTAGCTTAGCGAGCTTATTGGTGATTTCCGCAATTTCCTTCTCCACCTCGTATAGATTCTTCTGCATCCGGTCCCTGCGAGCGGTTAAGACAGTAAGCTGTTGTTTAAGTTCATCTTTTGTTTCGCCCATCAACTCTTGTCCTCCATTGTTTAGTAAAAACCCTCTTTTATTATGTTCAGTTATGGAGTTCTAAGTATTGAAAGACATTATACTTTTTTGGAAAAAAATTCAGACTGCAGAGCGAACAACAAAAAATAAATACGAAACCAAAACACCAACCCATTGGATCGTCGCAAATAAAACAATGGTTTCCGTACTGTAGTTTGGGTCACTCAAAAGCATGACCATCAGAAATGGAATCATAATGATTGATAAAACTCCGGCCAAAAACAGGCTTTTTGCTAATATACTCACTTGATATTCATCGTATTGCTTCGTTCTTTTTACAAGAATAAAAACGATAATCACTACAGTTAATCCGATGATCAAGTAACCAATGAATTTCATATTGCCTGTTTTTAAAAAGTCAGACCACCCGTTCCAAAAACCCGAGTTCAGTGTTTTACTATGCGAAAGTATGCTTATAAATTCCATATGGCCAGCTGTAAAAATAAAAATGAATGAATAGATTGCGGACATAAAACTAATGAAAAGGATATTTATTATCGGCTCTTTCAAAATACTCACTTTCGTTCACTCTCCTCAAATTCAAATAACTCCTCAATGGTCATATTGAAATATCTCGCTAAATCATAGGCCAGCCAGATGGAAGGATCGAATTTATTTTTTTCAATCGCATTGATCGCCTGGCGTGACACATTTACCTTCTGGCCCAGCTGCGCTTGCGTTAAGCCGAATTGCTCCCTTAATTGTTTCACTTTGTTTTTCAAGATGGATACCCCTTTATGTGTAAGGTTAACCTTACATACAAATTACAATTATCCCCTCCGATTGTCAAGTTAACCTTACACTGTTTTTTTAAAAAAATGCTTTTCCATATCTGAAAAGCATCACATTACTTCTTATTAAAAATGTTTCTCCAAATCTGAATAGCACCACATTACTTCTTATTAAATGCTTCACCAAATCTGAATAGCACCACATTCCTTCTTATTAAAAACGCTTTCCATATTTAAAGAGCATCGCTTTACTTCTTATTTACTCTTTTTACCTTTTCCTCTTCAATCGTTATTTTTCCAAGGAAACCCGCTACTTCAAGTTCTAGATAATAGGAAGGATCATCAAGATTCCGGTAGACCTCATTCACTCTCATTTGAAAAATTCCCGGTGAATAACTACCGTGCATCGATTGCAGTAAGATTTTTTCATCACCTTCTTCAATATAAAAGGCACCACAGCGTTCATCAAGGCATTGTACATCATACGTCTCCTCCATCCAGCTTGCAAAGTCTGCTTCATTCGGCTTTAGTACTGCAGCGATCGATGCCGCAGTAATTAAAGCCACCAATAGTAGCAGCCACGTCCATTTCTTCATACCATCCCCCACCTTACTAGGAATCCATAATAAAGTTAATATAATTTATCTTGCCTTTTAGGAAAAGTTCTCACGAATCCAATGATGCATAAAGCCCCAATCGCTTTTACTACGGTGTTCCCTACAATGGAATTATCAACCGTAATGCCAATAAAAAGAGCACCGGCCAGCAACAATATAAAACTCAATACAGCCCTCATGCTATCCCACCTTTTACTACTGTGAGCATGCTCTTATTACCAGAATGACCCCCACTACAATCAGAATTGATATCACATTTACCAAACAACCACCGCTTGGTGACCCTGTCATCGCCTGTGCCCATCCATTGTTCAAAGCCGCTCCAGGGTTTTTCCGTTGTTCCTTGGATTTCAATCGTTCTCTTTTTTCCTCGGACATGTTAACCTCCCTTGACCCTTTTTACCAAATTACAGCTGGCCCAATCATGTTCCCGTAAACCAGGATGGTCTATTGTCATCGGTAGATTATCCTCTTTTATGTGACGATAATTCAGGAAACGCCTTCGTTATCCTCTTTTATGTAACCATAACGAGATTTGCTGCATCATAAAGGGCACATTAAATAACCTTCGTATGAAAAAAAAGCGATAGCAGCTTCAATACAGACAGCTCTATCGCCCAAAGACTAATCCAGGATTCTCATGTTAGTTTATGACTCATGTTACCTCTGTGGTAACTGTTGCTCGTTTCCTTGCTCTTAAAAATCGGACCAGGTTCAATACGATTGTTTTTGTGACAGCGTAGGTTGGGACAGCTAACACCATTCCCAGAACGCCAGCCAGATTCCCGGCGGCCAATAAAATAATGATGATTGTTGCCGGATGAGTATCCAGGGTTTTACCTAGGATTAGCGGAGACAGCAAGTTTCCTTCAATTTGCTGCGCTATCAGGATAACCACTACTACCAGCAAGGCCTTTGTAGGGGAATCAAAGAGACCAACCAGCACTGCAGGCGCTCCGCCAATAATCGGCCCGACATACGGGATAATGTTTGTAAAGGCGACTATTAACGCGAGGATCAAAGCATAGCGTAAATCAATGATTAAATATCCAATGAAAGCCAGCGTCCCAACCGCCAAGGCAACCGTTACCTGCCCCTGGATGTATGCAGCCAGCGTTTCACCAGTTTCTTTCAGGATTTTAAGCCCCTCATCCCGGTAATCTTTCGGAATGAACTTGGATACAGCATGCGGGAACCTGTGTCCGTCCTTGAACATGTAAAACAATAAAAATGGGACGGTAACAAGGATGATCGCGATATTGGTGACGATGCCCAAAAAGCCCTTGAGTCCATTCGTCAGTTTGGTCGGTATCGTATTTGCATACTCAATTATGCGCTCCTGTACCGTATCAATCATTTCTCGCTGCTCATCTCTAAAGCTTTTAAACTCAGAAGACTGAACAACATCGTAAAAATACTCCGTCGTCTTGTCAGCAAAAACAGGAAGGTCATTCGCAAGCTCTGTCGCCTGCTTGGAAACCGCCGGAACCAAATTCCCGATCGCCAAAACAAGAAGCGCGCCAAACACCACATAAATGATCAATATTGCGACCACGCGAGGAACTTTCTTGCGAGCCAAAAAATCCACCACTGGATTCAGCAGGAAATAGAGGAATCCAGTAATCAGAATCGGAAAGAACACAGTTGAGATGAAGATCCCAATTGGCTCAAACATAAATGAAATCTTTGTAGAAACATAAATGATCGTCGATATAAGCAAAATTTGAATCAGCCAGAATTGCAGTTTTGATTTAGTCAAAGTATGTACCTCTTGCTTTAGGTTATTTTGGTAAAATTATACCAAAATTTCGGGTTAAAAGATAATATTTCTGTGGAAACGATGGGTCAGTTTATTTCTTCTTTTGATGCCAGACTTGTCCGAAGTTGCTCTTACTTCTGACAGCTTTTCTCCGTTTGATCCCAAACTTGTCCGAAGTTGAACTTACTTTTGACAGCTTCTCTTCCTTTAACGCCAAACCTGTCCAAAGTTGAGCTTTCTTCTGACAACTTTTCTTCGTTTGATCCAAAACCTGTCCAAAGTTGAGCTTTCTTCTGACAGCTTTTCTTCGCTTGATCCAAAACCTGTCCAAATTGAGCTTTCTTCTGACAGCTTTTCTTCCTTTAACGCCAAACCTGTCAGAAGTTGCTCTTACTTTTGACAGCTTTTCTCCTTTTACCACCAAACCTGTCTTAATTCCTCTCTTTTCTTGACAGCTTTTCACCCCTAGCACCCAAACCTGTCTTAATTCTTCCTCTTTCTTGACAACTTTTCCTCCTCAGCACACAAACCTGTCTTAATTCTCCCTATTTCTTGACAGCTCTTCCTCCTCAGCACCCAAACCTGTCACGATTACCTCTTTTTCTTGACAGCTTTTCCTCCTCAGCCCCCAAACCTGTCACAATAACCACATTTTCTTGACAGCTTTTCCTCCTCAGCCCCCAAACCTGTCACAATAACCGCATTTTCTTGACAGCTTTTCCTCCTCAGCACCCAAACCTGTCATAATAACCGCATTTTCTTGACAGCTTTTCCGCTTCTCCCTTTAACCCTGTCGAACCTCTGTCTAATTCCCGAGCTAATCATTTTTAATATAAAACTAGTTGTCTTCCTTTTCATCACAAGGTTATGATATTCCTAATTTACCAATTTCAACTAAATCTGGAGTTTCGAAAAGAGGTTTTTTTATGATGATTAAAGTTGATGATTTAACAAGTTCTGAAGTGATTTCGCTGATTGGCGAGCATTTGCATGGGATGACGCTTCACTCCCCGCCTGAGAGCATTCATGCGTTAGGTCTCGAGGAATTGAGAAAACCTGAGATTACCTTCTGGACGGTCTGGGATGGAGAGCAGCTAATGGGATGTGGTGCATTGAAAGAACTTGATCGCCAGCATGGGGAGATCAAGTCAATGAGGACTGCCTCTTCCCATCTTCGAAAAGGGGTTGCGCAAGCAATGCTTGAGCATATTATCAAAGAAGCAAAATGCCGTGACTATAAAAAACTCAGCCTGGAAACAGGGTCAATGGAAGCGTTCTTACCAGCGAGGAAGCTCTATGAAAAGTATGGCTTTGACTATTGCCCACCATTCGGGGATTATACGAATGATCCGAACAGTGCATTCATGACGAAGGAACTGTAAAGGAAAGGGCGGCTCACCGATAGGTAGCCGCCCTTTTCTCATTAAAGTTACGCTGCTGGATTCACTTCTAGTTCCACTTTGATCTTGATATCTTTGCCGACTAGTACGCCGCCTGTTTCAAGTGGAGCATTCCATGTAAGGCCGAATTCTTCGCGGTTCACTTTAGCTTCTGCTTCAAAACCGTAAACTTCTACACCCCATGGGTTTGTACCTTTGCCGCCGAATTCCACATCGAAAGTGACTGGCTTTGTTACGTCCTTGATTGTCAGGTCACCTGTCACCTTGTAATCATCGCCATCGCGAGTGATGCTTGTAGATTTGAAATCGATGGTTGGATAGTTTTCAACATCAAAGAAGTCTGCTGATTTCAAGTGATTTTCGCGGTCCTCGTTACGTGTGTCGATGCTTGCTACATCAATTTTGAATGCAATTGAAGCTGTTGTTAAATCTGTTAGGTCTGCCGCTTCAACATCCGCTGAATAAGAACCAAATTGTCCCTTTACCTTTGAAACCATCATGTGTTTCACTTCAAATCCTAATGCTGAGTGCGCCTGGTCTACTACAAATTTAGCCATTCTAAAATCCCCCTGTTTTGTTATTATCTCGAATTCGAGATATTATCTTAAAAAAATAAACCTCAAAACCAATTATTTTTAATTCGAGATAAATTTATCATGAAATCGACTCGACTGTCAACATTATTTTTCCACAAAATGTCCATAACACTTTCAAGGCCAGTAGGACAGGATCAGGCTTTCGCTATAAACCCTTCAAGGTTACGGCGAGTTTCCCGGCAAGTTCCTTGTTTACTGTAACATCCCATATTATGAAGGTGGCAAGGAGAATAAAATACATGAATATATACAATTTAAAATATTTCTTCGGACGTAAAGGAGTATAAAATAGAGCGATAAAAACGGCGGCGAAAAGTGAAATAAGATATATATTCATTTTCCACAGTGTATTCGCCTCATTAATCTGCAACATAACATCAAGCGCTTCCTGCGAGGTTACCTGTTTTTCAACCACCTGCTTATCCAAGATCCCTTTTTCAATTGTCATCATCATCGTTTCCTGATTGAATTGATAATTCACCCATGACAAATTAAAGCCGGTTTGTTTTGTAAAAAGCAAAAGCAAGATGACCAGCAAAAAATAAGCCACTAACGTGAGAAACCCTTTATCGAATTTTATAATGGGGACCCCTCCTTTTCTACAAGTCTAATATCTTCTATCCTCCACTTTTCAGTCATATCGTAAAAACCATCCCTCCTGGTCAATACAAATTGATAATTATTTTCCTGGTCCTCGACTGTAAGATATGTAAGGATGATTTTATCCTTGTTAATACTAAACTCCTTTAGGTTTAATACCACACCCGGGCTCCAATCAAGATTGCTATATTTGAAGGTAATTCTGCATGGGCAATTGTCCTCTTGATCAAGGGTGCTAAAACTTGTAAAATTCCCAAAAGCTATTAAGTCAGTTACTTCTTTAAAATCTTCCGCAGCTTTATAGGCTTCAACAACACTGATCGCATCCAAAAAGTCCTGATATTGAACAGAGGCTTGTGCTGCCGCCACTTCTTCTTCCAGGTTTGAAAGATTCACGGCCAAAGTATCATTTTCATACTTTAAATCATCCGTCATCCTCGACCGTCTTTCGATTTCTTTTTCTAAACTAGTCACTTTCTTTTCAAGACGATTTTTATCCTCCGAAAGCTTCGCTGCAGAATCGGCTGTTCTTGCATTATCCAAAAGAGCAATCGCCGTGATGACTAATAAAATGATAAGAGCGGAAACTTTAAAATCTTTCTTCCAATTCATTGCTAACCCTCCCTTTCAAAAAGGATGATAATACTATTATACGAAACTCCTACCCGTTAGTTTCAAAATAATCCAAAAATATCCACCTCATTCTGTACGAGGTGGATATCGTTTATTTCAGCTCAAAATAATCCATAGTAGATGTCTCTTCAAAACCGCAAGACTTATATAGGTTAAGCGCATTCGAGTTTTCCGCTGCTACCTGCAGCATGATTTCCTGTGCGTTTGCTTCCTTCAGCTTTTCAATGGCAAGCAAAAGAAGCGCTCTTCCGTACCCCTTGCGACGATGCTCTGGCAACACACCGAGACCGAAGATGGCACCAAGTTTCGAGGTCAGCTGCAGATTCACTTTCCCGATGATTTGCCCTTCTTTTTCAACAAGATAAGAAGTCATCCCGCGCTTTTCCTCCACCTCAGGCAGAGGCATATCATCTGCGCTGATTTCTTCTTCGTTCCCTCCGTCGTTAAAATAAATCGCGTTCTGCCGCGCAATTTCGTATGCATCTGCATTTGTCGCCTTCCTGAAAACAATGCCCGTCAGCTGGTCTGGAGTCGCGACCGGAGCATCTTTCTTCAAAAACATCTCATATTCCGAGTGCTTATATTGCGCACCGACTTCCTCAATGAACTTCTGCCCTGATTCCGAGTTGCGGTCACTCAACAGCAACATGCTGCCAGAATCCCTACGCTTCCATTCCGACATGACCAGCTCAAACAACCTTGTGAACACACCCTGACGCCGGTAATCCGGATGCACCATCCCATTCACTTCCCACGGGCCGCCAAAGCTGCAGATTCCCATATATCCTATCAGCTCTTCCCCATCAAAGTACATGAACTCATTTATATCCTGGACGCCATTCCCGCTGTCATCGCTAACCCCAAGCTTATAATCAAGCTCCAGCTTAAGTGCCGTTTGGTCCACTCGATTGCAACGATCCTGCAGTCCGTTAATTGCTTCATATTCACCTGCATCGATATATTCCATCAGTTTGATCCATGGTTTATGTATTTTTTGCACTTTTAGCACTCTCCAAATCCCTGATTCTCTTATTGCTTGTATATTTTATTCTATGAAACACCCTTTCACTCCTTTTTCTTGAACTATTTCTTAAACGCTGGTTTATCCCCCTTCTATTTTGGGTAGTTAACTAGAAATGCAGATAATCTCACTTTTTTGTAAAAAAATTTTAACAAGCATGTAAAAATTCTTTGCTCTTGTAAAAAATCTAGTTAATACCGTAATAAATAAACAAAGCGCTTGACCCATAGAAAAATATGGGTTCAAGCGCTTTTTTGCGTCCTCTTTTAAAAGTTGGCATGCTTCTTGCAACTATTATATTTGTACTAGTTATTTTGAAGGAGGTGTAAAGTGATGAATGATTTATTGAACTACATAATAGAGAACCAGGCTTCGATTTGGACATATAGTGCGGAGCATTTGCAGCTTGTAGGCTTTTCGGTTTTGATTGCCATCGCAATAGGTCTTCCGCTTGGGATTTATCTTACAACGAACGAAGAGCTCGCTGAGACAGTTCTCCAGGTGGCGAATATTATCATGACGGTTCCGAGTATCGCGCTTTTTGGGATCATGATTCCGATTCTGTCGGTCATCAATCAGGGAATTGGCTTTGTTCCAGCTGTAATCGCACTTATTTTATATTCGCAGCTGCCGATCATCCGTAATACATATGTAGCCATCAATAATGTCGATCCCAATATTCGTGATGCCGCCATTGGGCTGGGAATGAGTACGATGCAGCGTCTCCTGCGTGTTGAGATTCCAAATGCTCTTCCTATCATTATGGCAGGAGTCAGGCAGGCCGTGGTCATGAATATCGGAATCGGCGCAATTGCAGCGTTTATCGGGGCTGGCGGCCTTGGAGTATTAATCAACCAGGGAATTTCAAGATCGAATACAACCATGGTACTGGCAGGTGCCATTGCCATTTCCATCCTGGCGATTGTGACAGACGGACTTTTGGGGATTCTCCAAAAGCGTATGAATCCAAAGGGTTTTCAACAATAAAAAGAAGTAAGATGGGGTGAAAAGTATGATTAAGTTTGATCAAGTCACCAAAGTGTACGGCGATAAGGTGAAAGCTGTTGATAATGTAAGCTTTGATGTACCAGAAGGCAATATCGTCGTTTTCTTGGGGCCATCAGGCTGCGGAAAGACGACAACACTGAGAATGGTAAACAGACTAGAGTCGATCACCGACGGCAAAATATTCGTCAATGGAACAGATGTGAATTCTTTGAATGACATCGAGCTAAGACGCAATATCGGCTATGTCATCCAGCATAACGGCCTGTTCCCTAACATGACGATTGAAGATAATGTGATGGCTGTCCCTAATTTAATCGGATGGGACCGGAAGAAGAAAGCAGACAGGTATAAATACTTAATGGATCTGGTTGGTCTGAATCCAGATGAATACCGGAAGCGTTACCCGCATGAGCTTTCAGGAGGACAGCAGCAAAGAGTCGGAATCGCCCGTGCGATGGCTGCAGACCCGCCTGTCATGTTAATGGATGAACCGTTCGGGGCATTGGATCCCGTCATCCGTACACGGATTCAAAATGAGTTTTTGCAAATTCAGAAGGAAGTAAAAAAGACGATTCTTTTTGTCAGCCATGATATTGATGAAGCCATCAAAATGGGTGATGGAATTGCGATTTTCAAAGAAGGAAAACTGATGCAGTATGATTCTCCAAGCGAGCTGCTTGCCCATCCTAAGAATGATTTTGTTCGTGAATTCGTCGGCAAGGACCGCGCTCTGAAAAGCCTGAGTCTTCATACCGTGAAGGATTTGATTTCAGAACGCATGCTGCGAAAACTGGACGGGCCGGAGAAAGCAAATAGAAAGACAATTCCAGTAGATACGAATCTAAGGGATGCCTTATCCATCCTGCTCAACCAAGAAGCCGACCAGCTTGTCGTCCAGTCAAACAACGGGCTTGTTGGAGCGATGCAAATTGATGATGTAGAGGCCTATTTGCATCAGCATATTAAATAACGGGGGAGAGAAAGCATGAAAAATAAACGTTTTGTATCTTTTGTCATCAAGCTGATCCTCTTCACCCTGGTCGGGAGCTTCTTCGCCTGGTCATTCAAGTCTGGGTATTACCAGCTGATTATCGATGATTCAGAAGGATTTATCTTTCTATTGAAGCAGCATATCAATATGGTGCTCCTGTCCTCACTGCTTGCGATCGTGATTGCGATTCCGATGGGGATATTGGTTACGAGGCCAAAATTCCAGAAACTCCAATGGCTGTTTATGAATACAGCCAATCTCGGGCAGACGATTCCAAGCCTTGCGATCCTGGCATTGGCGATGACCTGGATGGGCATCGGTTTCAAACCGGCAGTCTTTGCTCTGTTTCTTTATTCCTTGCTGCCGATTTTACGAAATACGGTAGCCGGGATTAAATCGATTGATCCTGACTTGCTGGATGCAGCGAAAGGAATCGGCTATACACCGGCTCAAATTCTACTGAAAATTGAGCTACCTAACGCAGCCTACCCTATTATGGCAGGCATCCGGACAGCTGTGGTCATCAACATCGGAACGGCTGCTCTGGCCTATTTGGTAGGCGGCGGCGGACTGGGTGACTGGATTTTCACCGGAATCATGATGAGGGACAACTCCTATCTTTTATCCGGAGCAATCCCGGTTACTTTGCTAGCTCTTTTGGCAGACCAATTGGTCAGGCTCATCGAGAAGCTGGTTATTTCTAAAGGGTTAAGACAAACAGTAACAGTTTCAGATTAAGAGAGAACAAAATTTTTAGGGGGAAAACAATATGAAAAAGATTTTATCATTTACCGTAATAATCGCTTTAATGGTTTCGCTGCTATCCGCTTGCAGCAGTGACGAAGACACATCTGCTTCTGCTTCCGACAAAAAGGTGGTCGTCGGTGCAAAAAACTTCACGGAACAATTCGTCCTTTCAAAAATTCTTGCCATCTATTTAAAGGAGAATGGCTTTGAGGTTGAGGAGAAAAACAATATGGCAAGCCAGGTTGTCCGCCAGGCACTGGAGAATAAACAGGTCGACCTTTACTGGGAATATACAGGAACCAGTCTCGTAAACTACAACAAGCTAGATCCTCTTTCCGATTCAGTGAAAGCCTATGAAAAAGTAAAGGAAGTTGACAAAGAGAACGGCCTTGTGTGGCTTGATCAATCACCGTTAAACAATACTTACACATTGATGATGAGAGAAGAAAAAGCAAAAGAACTCGGCATCGAATCAATCAGCGATTTAGCAGCTTACATGAATGATGGCAACAAATTGTCTTTAGGTGCAGATGCTGAATTCGCGACGCGACCTGATGGAATTAAAGGTGTAGAGAAAGCCTATGGATTTAAATTTGGTTCTTCCAACATTAAAAAGATGGACGTTGGCCTGTTTTACCAAGCACTGAGAGACGGACAGGTTGATGTGGCAACTGGCTTCTCAACAGATAGCCGTATCAAAGCTTTCAATCTCGTAAACCTTGAAGATGACAAGGGCTTCTTCCCTGCTTACAATGCCGGAATTACTGTTCATGAAAAAACACTTGAAAAGTATCCTGAATTAGAAGAACTTCTGAAGCCTTTGGCTGAAAAAATCAACACAGAAACAATGACTGAGCTTAACTATCAAGTCGATATTGAAGAAAAAAGTGAAACAGAAGTCGCTAGAAAATGGCTGACAGAAAACGGCTTAATTGAAGAGTAATTAGTTTTTGGGAGGAAATCAGTAATGGTTTCCTCCTTTTTAAAATGGTTGAGCAAACCTTCTTGAGTAAAATCCCTCCTTGTGTATTTTGCGCATACCAGGTTCAGAGACTTCTAGGAAAAATCGGTTTAGTAAAATACTAACGTCTTCCTTTGTCCGGGTTATCGCCCATAGCCATTCAATAGTATGGTATAAAGGTAATAGATTATAGCTTTCCCGCCTCTCTTTTATTACTATGAAGGCATGCTGTCAGAAAGGTGAAATCGAAATGAAAAGACTTTATCCATCACGATTAACCAAAAGGTTTCTATATCTTACTACGATCATCATTTTTATTCCTCTATTGATCATATTCATTCTCGCTGCCACTTCCTCAAGAGATATCATAAAAAACCAGACTGAGAATCAGGCGATCCAGGTGACAAGGGTCATGTCCGACAAGACGAGTGACCTATTCAACCTGAAGATCCAGCTTCTTGAAAATATCGTTGAAAATCAGGGGGCAGACACTGAAAAACTGAAAGTCGTGATGACAAATTTAGTTGTTAATGATCCTTTCTTTAAAAGAATCCAGATTATCAACGATGAGCAAGAAAGAATTGTCTATAAAGCTCCCTTTATAGAGTCTGACGCAAAACTGAATTCTGCCGAAGCCGATTTGTATAATGAACTGAAATGGCGGCGCAGCTCTTTTGTCGCAGACTCGATTGCCAAAATGAACGGAGAGCCAACTTTATTGATTATCGTTCCTTTCCAGGCTGACGAAGCAGCAGAAGTTGAAGGCGGCTTGATTGCTTATGTGAGTCTCGTGTATTTGCAGAAGTACTTCAAGCAAAATGTCATCGGCGACCTCGGGCACAGCTTCCTTTTTAACCAGGAAGGAAAAGTTTTGTTCGATACGAACGATTTTGGTAAATCAGGCAACCTGCTCAATGAGTATCCATTTTCGCGAGAGGCTTTTTTGGACAGGACTGGGGTATACAGGGGTGAACTCTGGGGCGAAGAATCCCTTGTCGCCTATAACCCAGTTGACCGGCTGCCATTTTATACGGCTACTTCTATCCCGTTATCAGAAGCAAACGCCGTAATCGATTCCTTGAAGGATATCTTATGGAAAGGCTTCATCCTGATTTTTTTGGCTGCGCTGACCTTGCTTATATTCAGTATCCGCTGGATTATTAAGCCGATAAAGGCTCTCACTCAGGAGGCAGCAAGCTATGCAAAGGGCGGAGAATGGTTTGTTCATGTACTTGAGAAAGAGGATGAAATCAAGACATTGTCCAGTACTATGAAATATATGGCCGAAAGCTTAAAGTCACATGAGCGCCATTTGCAGCTGATCCTGGAATCCTTCCCTTTCGGCGTCTTCGCTATCAATCCGGAAGGCTTCATCAGTTCAATGAATACAACTGCCGGGGATCTATTGAATATAAAAAAAGAAAATATCATTGGAAAATCGGTCTCTGCCCTGCCTCTTTCTTTCAGGAATCATTTTGAGCAGTGCAAGCATGTTTCAAGGAAATTTGACGGCCTTGAAGATGACTTCACCTTTGAAAATGAATGGGGAAAGAAAATCATCAAGCAGTCCAGTTCACCATTATTAGATGAAAAAGATCAAGTCATTGGGGTACTGATCACCTTTTGGGATGTGACAAAGGTACGCCAGCTAGAAACTCATATTCAACGTTCAGAACAGCTGGTTGCGATTGGCCAGATGACCGCCGGGCTTGCTCACGAGGTAAAAAATCCGCTTGGAACTGTCCAGCTCGCGAGTGATTTAATCGCAAGCGAAATAAAGGAAATGACAGCTCCCAGCGAGAGTGAGGCTGCTTCCGTCGAAATCATTTCCGAAGCGGCCAAGGATATTCAAGATGAGATCCAGCGCCTTGACCATCTTGTCAGACGGTTCCTTCAATTCAGCCGGGAAAACAAAAAGGACGAATCTGTTTTCAACATGAAAACAGTCGCCTCTGAAACCCTTCAGCTTTTGTCCCATCAATTCAGGAAAAAGCAGATTCATGCCACTCTTGAGGCTGATGATGAGGATTACTTTGTTAAAGGTGACAGAAACCAGATGATTCAGGCTCTAATCAATCTTTTTATCAATAGTATAGAAGCGGTTTCCCATCATGGCCAAATCACCGTTTCGATGAAAAAGACAAATAGTGATACTATTGAAATAGAGATAAACGATGATGGAATCGGAATCCCCCAGCAAAAGATTAAGCGTATCTTCAATCCATTCTTTTCTACCAAACAAGAAGGTACCGGGCTGGGGTTATGGATTACCCATGATATTATTTCTTCCCATAACGGCCATATCGAGGTAGAAAGTGAGATGGGCGAAGGAACATCCTTCCTGATTTCATTGAAAAAGCACGAGAAAGGCGATCATTATGAAAAAAACAATCTTGTTAGTTGAAGATAATGAAAAATTCCGCCGCCTGACCAGGCTGACCTTACAGAAGGAAGGATATGCAGTCATTGAAGCGGAAACAGGGAAAGTCGCTGAAAAGCTTATGGAGAGCGAGACCATTGACCTTGTTTTGCTGGATTTCCTTCTGCCAGATACGACTGGGCTGAAGCTGCTGGAAAAATGGGCGCCAACTTTTCCTGATACTGTTTTTATTCCTTGTACTGCCTACGGAGATATCGAGGATGCAGTCAAAGCGATGAAAATGGGGGCTTACGACTACTTAACAAAGCCGATCAAGGCTGATGAACTAAAGGTCGTCATTAAACGGGCATTTGAAATGAAACATTTGAGAAAAGAAAACAAAGAGTTGAAACAGGCTGTTCAGCAAAAATATGACCTTCATGGGATGATTGGCAAGAGCCCAAAAATGCAGGAGGTCTACTCGTTAATCGAAAGAGTAGCCAAGCAGGATATCACGATTATGCTTGAGGGAGAAAGCGGGACCGGTAAATCGCGCGGGGCTCACGCTGTGCATCTCGAGAGCACCCGGAGGTTAGGTCCCTTCATAAAAGTCAATTGCGCCGCCATCCCCTCGAACCTGTTGGAAAGTGAATTATTCGGCTACGAAAAAGGCGCTTTTACCGGCGCTGTCCGATCCCAGGAAGGCAAATGCGCTGCTGCTGACAAAGGCACTCTTTTTCTGGATGAAATCGGCGAAATCTCGCTGGATGTGCAAGCAAAGCTCCTGCAGTTCACCCAGGACAAAACCTTTACACCGCTCGGGACCGCCAGGGAGGTTTTTTCAGACGTTCGTATCATCGCGGCCACTAACCGTAATTTATGGGAAATGGTCCAGAACGGTGAGTTTCGTGAAGACTTATATTACCGGTTAAATATCATTGGGATCAAATTGCCTCCATTGCGTGAACGGATCGAAGACATCCCCTTGCTCGTCGAACAATTTTTGGCACAGTTCGAAGAAGAACATAACCGCAGCTATTCGATTTCCAAAAACCTTTTAACAAAACTTACTTCCTATCCTTGGCCTGGCAATATTCGCGAATTGCAAAATGCCTTGTCCAGGGCAACCGTCCTCTCGCGGTCAGGACAATTGATTCTCGAGGATTTTCCCGAGGAAATCCAGAACCATTTTTCAGCAAAAGAGGTTGAATCTCCTGATGTTCATATCGAACTGACTGACGATTTTTCTTTACCAGAACACCTGGAAAAGGTTGAAAAAGAAGTGATCGAAACCGCTTTGACAAGCGAAAACGGTAACCAGGCACGCGCTGCCGAAGCTCTCGGCATAACAAGGCAAGGTCTCTTGTACAAGATAAGAAAATACAAAATCCTCAGAAATAAAAATGACCTATAAAAAAAAGCTGCCGGGATTTAATTTCCCGGCAGCCAATTTATTTTAAAGGGGGATTTAAAATCAAGTTAAGCTACGTTGCGAGTGACTTCTTCTCCGCGTTTGAAAACTGTTTTGCGGATAAATGGTACAACCCAGCGGTCTAAACCGTATTTACCTGCGTTGTAGCCTGCGAACAGGATGATGAATCCGAAGAAGATGTCTGTTGGATTGTGAGATACTGTTCCGGCAAGGAAAAAGCTGAAGTTCATCACAAGGCCGAAGAACATTGCAGCAGTTGTCAGTGTTCCCAAGATTAAACCAAGTCCTACTAAGAATTCTCCCAGTGGCACGATGAAGTTGAATAATTCGATGTTCGGGATCGCGAAGCTTTCAAGGAAGTTCACGTACCATCCATACACCGCGTTTCCGTCTGGACCTTTAACCGGATTTTCTACAGCGCGAGTTAAAAACCCGGTAGCGTCAAAACCTTCTCCAGTCAATTTACCCCACCCAGCAGTCATCCAGTTGTATCCAAGCCATACCCTAATGACAGTCAATATCCCAGCAGCAACATTGTTTTCTCTTAACCACTTTGCAAACATGTTCCTCACTCCATTTAAGTTAATTAGTATTAGTACACTTATAAGATAACAAATTAATCTCGAAAATAGGGTTTTTTGTGAATGAATTCACAATTCTGTTGAAATGTTTTGAACGAAAGGTGACAACGCTATGTAAACAGAATCTTTTTTAAAAAACCCTTCATTCCGGCATGAGCCTATATTAAAAATCTTCAACCGCATGAACCTTTTTTTAAAAAAAACGCCTTCACCCCTGCATATCGCTCCAGATTCTAGCCATCATAAGGACGATAATACCAACTAGGAGTGATCAGGATGAAAAAATCAATCATCATTGCAGGCTGTGCTGTTTTTACAATCGGTTTGGCCGGATGTGGAGCGAATAACAATGCTGCCGACGATAACGGCGATCAGCAAGTAGAAATCTCTCAGGTTCAGCGCGGTCCAGCTACCGAAGGCACTAAGCTCCAGCTGGCTGATCGTGCAGAGCGCCAGGTAGAGCAGATGCCGGAAGTAGACGACGCACGAGTCATCATCTCGGAAAACAATGCATACGTAGCTGTTAGACTCGCAGACAACAATGGCGAAAATAATGGGAATGCTTCAGTCAATGATGCATTGGATGGCAACGGCAGGACTTTTGCCGAGAATGGACGAGTTGACCAGGGTGACAACCGTGCAGGAAATGATGGAATCATTGACGGCAAAGGTGACGCAGGAAATGACGACCGCCAAAAGGCTGGCAGCAAAAATCGCAACAATGTTTTTGGCAATGATAATGATAACGGAAATGGAAACATGAATGGAATTGGCAATACAAACATGAATGGAAACGCAACTGGTAACACCATGAACGGCAATAATAGCCAGCTGGAGATGCAGATTGAACAAAGAGTGCGCCAGGCAAATAACAGAATCGATAAAGTCTACGTTTCAGTTGACCGTAACGCATACGACAGAATGGGAACTTTCGCCGATGACATCCGCACCGACAGAAACAGAGACGGCATGTTCGAAGACTTCCGTAATGCAATGGACGGTTTCTTTGGAAGATAGCACTTGAAAGCATAGGATTCGATTCCTATGCTTTTTTCATTTTGGCTAAAACAGGATTTCCTCCATCTCCTCTCGAATATAGCAAAAATCGATACTAATAAAACTCACCTGGTGGAAAGAGGCTGAATGGGTCCGGGTTGAGAAACCTGGAGACTCCACTCCCCTCAAACGATTCCGTGAAGAAAATGTCTGGATAGCGGATCACTGGGATCAATTGGAGGATTTATTTTGTGGAATATAAAAATGGCTGCCGGGTTTAGCCGGCAGCCAAATTTTATGAAAGGGGGATTTAATTCATGTTAAGCAGCGTTTCGTGCAGCATCTTCTCCGCGCTTCAAAACAGTTTTGCGGATAAACGGCACGACCCAGCGGTCTAAACCATATTTACCAGCGTTATAGCCTGCGAACAGGATGATGAAGCCGAAGAAGATGTCAGTTGGGTTGTGAGATACAGTTCCCGCTAGGAAGAAACTGAAGTTCATCACTAGACCGAAGAACATGGCAGCAGTTGTCAGAGTTCCAAGTAGTAATCCAAGTCCAACAAGGAATTCTCCCAGTGGAACGATGAAGTTGAACAATTCTACATTCGGGATCGCGAAGCTTTCAAGGAAGTTCACGTACCAACCATACACTGCGTTTCCGTCTGGACCTTTAACCGGATTTGCGACGGCATTTTTCAGGTAACCGGATGCGTCAAAACCTTCACCAGTCAATTTACCCCATCCAGCAGTCATCCAATTGTATCCAAGCCAGATTCTTATAACAGCCAATAGACCAGCAGCGACATTGTTTTCTCTTAACCACTTTGCAATCATGTTCTTCACTCCAATAAGTTATTTAATATTATTACACTATTAAGATATCAAATTCAGCGCAAAAAGAGACTGCGTTGTGACATTAGTCACAATTCTGTTGAAAAGCTTTGACCAAATTATGTCAGAGGGATAATTCCGATGTTAATTGTCCGCGATTTTCGTGGTTAATTGTAAATTTCAAAAGGCTTGTCTATACTGTAATCAAGAATATCAGAATCTTCAATCTATAAAAGGTGGCTGATCATATGAAACTTGGTGCATTTTCTGTAAGTTTGACTGTAAAAGACATTGCAGCTTCAAAATCTTTTTATGAAAACCTGGGGTTTAAAGCCTTGGGAGGAGACATTAATCAAAATTGGCTGATCATGAAAAATGAAAATTGCATTATCGGACTGTTCCAGGGAATGTTTGAAAAAAATATCCTTACCTTCAATCCGGGCTGGAATCAAAATGCCGAAAATCTGGAAAGCTTCACGGATGTTCGAGAACTTCAAAAGCAGCTAAAAGGAAACGGAGTTAAGTTCCTTACTGAAGCAGATGAATCCGGACAGGGTCCGGCTCATTTTACGATTGAGGATCCTGACGGGAACCAGATTCTTGTTGACCAACATCGGTAAAATATAAAACGAAGGGAGACCGCTTGATCATGTACGAACTGAAAACAAAGGAAAATGACAATAGTGTCATTGAGTTCATCGAAAATGTCGACAGCCCTAAAAAACGGGAGGATGCGTATAGACTCTTAGATATTTTTACAGAAACGACTGGTTATCCAGCGAAAATGTGGGGACCGAGCATTATTGGCTTTGGATCCTATCATTATAAATATGAATCTGGCCACGAAGGAGATGCGCCGCTAGTAGGTTTCTCTCCTCGCAAAGCGAAGATTAGCTTATATTTTGCTACAGGCGACACAGAAAGAGAATCGTTATTGAAAGAGTTCGGGAAACATACTTCAGGGAAAGCATGTGTGTACATAAATAAAGTAGCGGATATTGATGTGGATGTTTTAAAAGCTTTGATTAATCAGTCTGTTGCATTTTTAAAAGAAAGATATCCCACTGGATAAGGAGAAACTTAAATGGAACCAATCACAGTACCAGACCTTTCAGCGAGACCGCTCGGTTTTAAAGTTGAACGGTTAATGGAGTCCCAGGCTGATACCCTCTACCAAGCGTGGACTGAAAAATTCGATACATGGTTTGCCGCACCCGGCACGCTGATCATGAAGGCTGAGGTCAATTCTGTATTCTTTTTCGAGACCGTTTTTAAAACGGAAGAAGATCTCGTTGAGCAGCGCCATCCGCATTACGGAAGATTTCTTCGGTTAATTCCTGACCGCCTGATTGAATTCACCTGGTTAACAGGTGCTGGAGGTACAGAAGGTGCCGAAACCGTGGTGACAATCGAGCTTGAACCAGTGGGAAATGGCACACAGCTAAGCCTGACACACAAAGGATTTCCTAATGAACAATCCAAAAGCCGGCATGACTCAGCCTGGGAAATGATCCTTGAACATCTCGATCAGAAGATGATGGAAAATATGTAGTTATTAAGTAGTTGGCTGTCATGATTACATGGCAGCTTTTTTATTCTTTAGAAATAGCTCAAACTCACCGCTTCGTGCTTATAGAGCTTTCTATGAGGCCTTTTAGGGAGCTCTCCCCATTTCGGACTTATAGAATCTTTCTATAGGACCTTTTCCGAAACCAAACCCCATTTTGGGCTTATAGAATCTTTCTATAGAACCTTTTCCGAAACCAAACCCCATTTCGGGCTTATAGAATCTTTCTATAGGACCTTTTACTGGACCAAACCCCATTTCGGGCTTATAGAATCTTTCTATAGGACCTTGTACAAGACCAAACCCCATTTTGGGCTTATAGAATCTTTCTATAGGACCTTGTACAAGATCAAACCCCATTTCGGGCTTATAGAATCTTTCAATAGGACCTTTCACAAGACCAAACCCCATTTCGGGCTTATAGAACCTTTCTATAGGACCTTTTACTGGATTAATCCTCATTTCGGGCCTATAAAATTCTCTATGAAGCCTTCTCAAGCTGATAACCCTCTGGCCTTAAATAATCGAACCCTCTTTTCTGCTCTGGATTACCTTTATAACCATAACCTGCAACAAAAATGTAAATAACTGGACCCTTTAAAGTCACATAAAACGGGAATATAGTCTTTCAAGAGGAGTTAGCCTCGAATGGAGGGAAAGAACAATGAAGAAATCGACCAAGAATTTTGTTTTGGCTTCTTTACTTTCAGCTGGCGGAGCCGTTTTGCTGACAGCTGCATACAGGAAAAGCCAACGGGATGCGATTCGTTTTCTTGAGGATACAGACATGAGGAATAGCGAGAAAATCGACCAGATGGAGAGTGTCGATGCTGGCCTAGACCCCGCTGAAAGAGGGCTTACCCAGCTTGATTCTGCCATGCGCGCAGAATGGGTCGCCAACGGTTTCCCACAGACCCATATGGAAATGGAAGAATTGGCAGAGAAAACTGATGTTGAGAAGAATACCAATTACGCACCGAATATGTAAAAAGGTAAAACCTCGCCAAAGCTCGGCGAGGTTTTTATATTGATGCCTTCATTCTCTCTTTTTTACCATGCAAAGAGTAATAGACAAAGACACCTGCTATGATTAATGGCACCATCGCCAGATACAATCCGCGATAGCCGAAACCCGGGATCATGTATCCCAGCAGGAATGGTCCGAAGCCAATTCCGATATCCATCATGATGAAAAAGGTCGACGTGGCCATTCCCATACGGTGTGGGGGTGTCATCTTAATGGCTATCGTCTGTGCGACAGATTGGAAGTTGCCATACCCTAATCCGATGAGCGCGGCTCCCAGAAGGAACACAGCATTGGAATGCGCCTGGCTTAATGCATACATCCCAAGGGCGAAGGCAATCAATGCCGGATACACAACGCTGTTCGCACCCTTTGCGTCCATCAGCTTCCCGGTGAATGGACGGGAAAATAAGACAGCCATCGCATAAACGAAGAAGTACATGCTGCCTGCCTCTGTCAACTCAGCTTCCGTTGCAAATGACGCGATGAATGATAGTGTACCTGAATAAGCAAGCGCAATGACGAACATGACAATCGAGACCGGCAATGCGTTCGGCTCTAAATAGTTTGCCAGACTGAAGCTCCTGCTTTTATTTTCACCTTCTCCCTGATCATCCACAACAGGTTCATTTACTATAAGGGCGATTGGTAAACTGGCCAGCCCGACGACAAGGGAAAAAATGAACATGCTCTGATAGCCAAACTCATCGATCATTGCCAGGCCAATCAACGGACCAACCGCGGTTGATAAAATCACGCTCAAGCTGAAATAGCTGATTCCTTCCCCTTTTCTGCTCGCAGGAACCACCTGTGCCACAATCGTCCCGGTTGCTGTCGCGGCGAACCCGATTCCGACACCATGAAGAAAACGGACAATCAGGAGGACATAAATGTTCGACGGGATTAAGTATAGAGCTGTAATCAGAACGAAAAACAAAATTCCTCCGATCAGCATCTTTTTGCTGCCAATCCTCGCAATTTCCTTGCCGGCATACAATCTGGCAAAAAGAACCCCAATGATGAAGATGCTGGAGGCCAATCCTGCCATGCTCGTTGAAGCTCCATACGTATCAGTAGCATAGGAAGCCATTGTGACAATCAATAAATACATCGAAAGCATCATCACGAAATTCACAAGAGAAATCGAAATGAAATCCTTCGTCCATAATTTTTCTTTTTGCATACGGTCACCTTCATACTCTTAGATGTAAAATAATATTTCGAAAACCGAATTAATTATACCTTTTTACATCATAAATGTCCATGGTAGTGAACCTCAGGGCTTGACCATATTAAAAAAGACTGAATCCACATGGAATCCAGTCTGTCGTACTTATTTTGGCAGCAATACCTTGTCGATAACATGAATGACACCGTTTGATGCTTCAACGTCAGGGGTCACGACGTTCGCATCGTTCACTTGAACCGGGTCAAGTGAAATCGTGACATTCTTCTTCGCAAGGGTCTGTGCCTGCATTCCTTCCTTTAAGTCGCCTGACATGACTTTACCTGGAAGCACATGGTACAGCAGAATATCCTTGAGATCCTGTCTTGCTAATAACTCATCTGCTGTAATCCCTAGATCCTTCAGAAGCTTATTGAACGCCTCATCAGTCGGTGCGAATACAGTGTATGGCCCTTCACCTTTCAAGGTTTCAACCAATCCGGCTTTTTCCAGTGCAGCCGCAAGGATTTTGAAGTTCCCAGCTGCTACGGCCGTATCAACAATATCCTTTTTGCTTCCTGGATTGTTAGCAGCAGAACCAGGATTTGCAATTGACATCACCATCATCACTGCAAAAAGAACTACCGCAAATTTCTTCATCATCTGAATCACTCCTTTTTTAAAAGAACCTCTGTTTTTACAAAAGGTAGTATTCTACATAGTTGAATATTTATCCAAAGAATTAGGAGTCCTTCTCAAACCTTACACGGAGCGAGCTTTCATATTAAGGACATTGATTATTTCTATGCTAGCTTTTTATGACACCCCTTTTCGGGCACACAGAATTCTTCAATATTAAAAATCCTTGAAACCTACTGCACTGCTAAATCGTAAACTTAGATAGAATAAAAATGGTTTTGAAAGGATGAATCCCCAGTGAACTATGCGAAAGAATGTCCTAAATGTGGCGGAACAGAAATTGGAAAAGGTAAGCATGCTGGATATGCTGTTATGTATCCTGAAAATAAAGTAATGAGTTTAGGCTCAGAGATTTTACACATTATTTGTATAGACTGCGGATTCATCATCGAAAGCTATGTAAAAAAGCCGGAGAAATTTAAAGATTAAATAAAAAATAGGCTGCTAGCAACCTAGCAGCCTATTACTATATTATTTACTCAGACATAATGTTTTCCATTTCTTTAAACTCTTCTTTTACCGCTTTGCCTGGTCCGGTTGTGATTTTACTTACAACAATGACGGCAATCAAGCTCAAGAAGAATCCAGGGACCATTTCATACAGGAATGCTGACAATCCATCGATGCTGATCCAGATGATGACGGTAAGCGCACCGACGACGATCCCTGCTAGAGCGCCCCAACGGTTCATCTGCTTCCAGTACAAGCTCAGGAGCATGACTGGCCCGAATGCGGCACCGAATCCAGCCCAAGCGTTACCGACCAATGAAAGAATTGTGTCGTTAGGCGTGTAAGAAAGCGCGATGCCTACCAATGCGACAAGCAATACGGCTGCACGGCCGACGAATACCAATTCTTTGTCACTTGCTTCGCGACGGAAGAACGCCTTGTAAAAGTCCTCAGTCAACGCACTGGATGTAACCAGCAGCTGGGAAGAAATTGTACTCATGATTGCGGCCAAAATCGCAGCGAGCAGGAATCCTGTGATAAATGGGTTGAACAGGATATTCGCAAACATGATGAATACTGTTTCTGGATTTTCAAGAGTTACATTGTTCACTTGTACGTAAGCAATCCCGACAAGACCGACTGCCAAAGCACCAATGATGGACACGATCATCCATGTCATCGCGATTCTGCGCGCAGGCTTCAGTTCATCCATTGATTTGATCGCCATAAAGCGCACGATGATATGCGGCTGGCCAAAGTAACCAAGGCCCCATGCCAATAGCGAAACAATTCCAAGGAATGTCGTACCTTTGAAAAGATCCATCAATGTAGGATCGATTGCTCCAACAGTGTCCATTACATTTCCAGGTCCGCCAAGCTCTGTAAAAGCAACCACAGGCACCAAGACAAGTGCAAGGAACATGATGATACCTTGAACAAAGTCAGTTAAACTAACAGCAAGGAAACCACCGAATAGTGTATAAACGATAACAACACCAGCTGTCAGAAACAAGCCCCAGCGATAATCAAGTCCAAATGCTGACTCAAATAAAGTACCGCCTGAAACTAGACCCGCTGAAGTGTATAGCGTGAAGAAGATAATAATAACGACTGCAGATACCGAACGCAGGATTTTAGTGTTATCGGAAAAGCGGTTTTCTAGGAAATCGGGGATTGTGATTGAATCATTTGCCAACTCTGTATATGTTCGAAGTCTTGGAGCTAGGATGAGGTAGTTCAAATAGGCACCAATCGATAATCCAATAGCGATCCAGGCACTGGAAATACCTGAAGTGTACATTGCGCCAGGCAAACCCATCAGCATCCAGCCACTCATGTCAGACGCACCTGCTGACAGAGCTGTTACCGACGGTCCAAGACCACGTCCGCCAAGCATATAGTCTGATAGATCAGACGTTTTGCGGTATGCATACAATCCGATCAGGATCATTGCAATAAAATAAATTGCTAAAGAAATAAATACTTCAAAAGTCACCAAATCTCTCCTTTTCGTTTTCCCTAAACGAAATAAGTAACATAGTGGTTAGAAAAGCGCAAGCGCCTCGGTCAGCCCCGACAAGCGCTGGAGGACCTGGCTGTGAAGTCGCTCTTTGACTTCATTGACAGGACCGAAGCGACTCGAGGGGCTAGGCGCTGGAGCTAGACAATAGAAAATCGGCTAACGTACATGAATGAAAATGAATTCTTAAGCATGAATGTTATAAGAGCTAACCAGCCGAACCACACAGAAAAATTTCTTATGTTAATTATGCCGTCCAAGTTTTTCCTGCCCTCATAGGGCTTACGGTTATTAAACCTAACAAACATCCAAGATTGTTTCAAGGATGTTACACTTTATTACGAACAGGCAAAAACCGCGTCCTGACTAACATGTTAGGAATGGTAACGCTTACAAAATTTATTGAAGTAAATATATTATGAATATTCTGAATAAGTTATCCAGCGACTAGACAAGCACTTTTTTGTAAAATAAAAACTCCCCTAACAGGGAGTTTTCTGTTGATAAATTTAATGATTGCATTGTTGAGTTTAGTATTTGAATGGTCTTTTGGGATAATTGCACGCTCGTTCATGTTAATTGCACGGTACAAAACGGAAATATCGCGCTCAAAACGATTAATTGCATCTTCATCCATATTAAGGAAAAATCCCCACGCGAATTTAATACTCTTAATGTGATGAATGACTGAACAGGTAAATCGCCATCGACAGGCTGCCAATTCCCAGTACAATTAGACTTGCATAAAACACTTTCCTCCATATTTCCCCAATGAAATAGATGTTCAGTAAAAAGTAATAAACAATGGCACTTCCTCCGATGAACATCAAATATTCCTTGAGATATTTTGCTGGCATCGGGTTGGTAACACTCGTCAATGCCATTCCGGCAAAGATAAATATCCCGATTATATTCAATACCTTTTTCAAATCACTTTCAGGAGTCCTCTCTATTTTAATATTTTGTGATGTCTGCATTTTCGTTTCCATCCTACCACCTCAGATATTATTAAGCCTTCTTTGTTTTACGGTTCAAATCAAAAAATGTTCCGTTAAAATAAAGTAAAATTCCCCACCCAAGACATGCACCCTTACCAATACTTTTCTCCTACATATTCTATAAAGACCAACTAAAAGGAGGAGGTTATATGAAACTTTATTTAGATCCAGGCCATGGCGGCTCGGATCCGGGAGCACAGGGAAATGGTCTTCTGGAAAAAGACTTGAACCTGGATATCGCGCTCAAAATCCGTTCGATTTTGGAAAACAACTATCAAAATATCGATGTCAGAATGAGCAGGACAAGCGATGTGACGAAAAGCCTCGATCAGCGTACAAATGAGGCCAATGCCTGGGACGCTGACTTTTACCTATCGATCCACACTAATTCTTTCAATGGCTCTGCCCAGGGATATGAGGATTATATTCACAGCAGCTTATCCAATAATTCAGCAACCGCGAGATATCGCGATATCATTCACACTGAAGTCATGAAGCTGAACCAGCTCGATGACCGCGGCAAGAAAAAAGCAGATTTCCACGTCCTTCGCGAGACGACAATGGATGCGATGCTATCAGAGAATGGCTTCATCGACAATCCACAAGACGCTGCACTTATGAAGCAGGAATCCTGGCGGCGCGATGTTGCCCTCGGGCATGCGAACGGTATTGCGAGGGCGTTCAACCTTACATCAAAGGAACCAGCTGATCGCGGACCACTTTACAAAGTAATTGCCGGTTCTTTCAAGCAACGAGAGAATGCCGAAGAACGAGTGGCAGGCCTAGTTGCAAAGGGGTTTGAAAGCTTTATCACCACATCGGAGATTTCCGGCGAAACCTGGTACCGTGTACAAGCTGGTGCTTTTTCAAACCGCGAAAATGCCGAAACTCGCCTCCGGGAAATCGAGGGCAAGGGAATCGATGCTTTTATTGCGACTGATTAATATGTACTCAACAGCCGAATCCTGACAAAGGATCCGGCCGTTTTTTATAAGATTATTCCTCAAAGCTTTCTTCCAGCTCTTTGATCAAATCACCTACATAGGCGACCGCCTCGCGGATTGGCTCTGGCTTGGACATGTCGACTCCTGCCTTTTTGATTAAATCTAAAGGCTTCAATGTCCCGCCAGCTCTCAATACTTCGAGCCATTTTTCCACCGCCGGTTTGCCTTCGTCGAGGATTTGCCGGGAAACTAGGGTCGAAACCGTCAACCCGGCGGAATACGTATATGGATACAAGCCCATGTAGTAGTGCGGCTGGTGCATCCAGGTCAGGCCAGCTCCTTCGTCCATTTCAACAGAGTCTCCCCAGAAGTTTTCAAGAACCCCCAGCTTTAACTTGGACAAAAAGTCTGCCGTCAACGGCTCCCCTTCTTCGGCCAGTTTGTAAACCCTGCGCTGAAGTTGTCCTTCAAGCAGATGGGTGACAAAATTATGATAATACGTCCCTAACAGCTGAAGGATGACCCATCGCCTTTTCCGTTTGTCCTCTGTATTCGACAATAAGTGGTTTCCGAGCAGCATTTCATTCATCGTCGATGGTGCCTCAATAAAATATCTCGATGGCCGGGTATTAATCATTCTCTGATTCTTTCCTGCCAGGTAAAAATGTCCGGCATGCCCCAATTCATGAGCAAGCGTGAATGCACCGCGCATCGTATCCGGCCAGGTCATCAGGACGTATGGATGTGC
>NZ_JBIQOE010000056.1:0-24538 GCF_047739415.1 Mesobacillus sp.
GATGGCCAACTGGACATGGAGAAGTCCAGTAATGGCCTAGAATTAAAGCTAAGAGAGTCTATTTCCCATGAAAAATCCGCTGAAATTCAAAAAGGGGTTCGGAATGAGAACATTCCGAACCCCTTTTGTCGACAAACTGAGCAAAGAGGATTTGACCTCTTTGCTTTTTCTTATGGGTGAAAAAGAACCAATTTTCCTCTAGGTGATGTACAGCGGTGCGTCTTGTCGATGAGGTTTTTTTCTTCAAGCATTTTTGCACCGATTTCTTTCGCCTCTTCATCGTTGCCGGCCTGGAATGACTCGTCAATCAATTTTTCCCCATTTGGTTCAAAGGCTGTCAGTTTGTAAGTATCCATCACAACTTCCCCTTTTTATAAAATTCAGACTGTTACTATTATTTTTGCATAACTTTTTTAAATATGCAAAATAAAAAATATGTTTAAAATATGAAACTATTCCCCTATAAAATTCGTAGTAATTTATTGGAAAAGGAGGAAGATTAATATGGTCTTACGACTTGAACAAGTTACAAAGAGATTTGGCAATTTCACAGCAGTGAATCAGCTTTCGCTCAATATACCAGAAAAAGAAATGTTCGGATTTCTTGGTGCAAATGGCGCCGGGAAGACAACAACCTTCCGGATGATCCTTGGTCTCCTTGATGCCTCGGACGGAAGGATTACGTGGGATGGCAAGCCAATCAATTATGAAACGAGCAGTATTATCGGTTACCTGCCGGAGGAAAGGGGACTTTATCCAAAACTTAAGGTCCGCGAACAGATCGTCTATCTTGCGAGGTTAAGAGGGATGCGCAAACAAGCCGCCCTCAAGGAGCTTGATTATTGGCTTAATCGCTTCAAGGTACCAGAGTATGCGGATAAAAAGGTTGAAGAGCTTTCAAAGGGTAACCAGCAAAAAATCCAGTTCATTGCCGCAGTCATCCATAAGCCAAGGCTGTTGATCCTTGATGAGCCTTTCAGCGGACTGGATCCGGTGAATGTAGAGCAATTAAAGGAGGCTGTCCTCGAACTCAAAAATGCGGGCACGACTATCGTATTTGCGAGTCACCGGATGGAGCATGTGGAAGAAATGTGTGAGCATATTTGCATCATGCACAAAGGCAGCCCTGTCGTTCATGGGGCCCTCAGAGAAATCAAAAGATCCTTCGGTAAAAAGAATCTGGTCATCCATGCCGATTTTGATACTTCATTCCTAAAGGATTATCCTGGCGTTATAAAAGCTAAAATGACAGCAGAGGGAATCCACCTTCAAATTTCGGGTGAGCAGGTTGCTGAAGACATTCTAAAGAATATCGTTGGCAAAGGATTTATCCGCAAGTTTGTTCTTGAAGAACCAAGTCTAAATGATATTTTCATCGAAAAGGTGGGTGATTCATATGAATAATTTTTTTATCATCCTAATCCATACATACATGAGCAAATTGAAAACAAAATCCTTCTTAGTTACAACGGTTCTGACCGTAGGAATTATGCTAGCACTCACAAATATGACTAATATCATTGACTTTTTCAATAAAGGTGATGAGGCAGATAAAATCGTTGTCATTGACGAGACTGGCCAGCTTTTTAAGCCGCTGAATGAGCAAATGAAGATGGTCAACGAAGAGCTTGTCTTGGAAAAGTATGATGGAAATGAAGAAAGTGCCAGGAAAGCAGTCGAGGAAGGAAAGTATAAAGGTTTACTCGAATTAAGCTTAAACAATGAAAAGCTTCCGGCAGCTTCCTACAAAGCGATGAGCATTGCGGATTCTGCTATTCCTGGAGACCTGCAGGCGGCATTACAGCAGATTAAGACGGCAATGGCATCCACTCAAATCAATATCGCTCCAGATCAATTGGAAAAACTTTATGCTCCAGTTGAATTCGAAAAATCTGCTCTTGAAGAAGATGCCAAGACGGAAGAGGAACTGAATCAGGCAAGAGGATTGGTCTATGTTCTTCTTTTCATCATTTATTTTGCGGTCATCATGTACGCCAACATGATCGCTATGGAAGTCGCAACTGAAAAATCATCAAGAGTAATGGAAATCATGATATCCAGTGTATCCCCTATCAAGCAAATGTTTGCGAAGATTCTCGGGATTGGGCTGCTGAGCTTGACACAGCTAGCTGCTCTCTTGCTAGTAGGTTACTTTTCAATCAAGCAGAATCTCGAAAACATGGAAGGTGGATTCTTCGAGTTTTTTGGTTTTGGGAACGTTGCAGCAAGCACGATCGTTTATGCGGTAATCTTCTTCATATTAGGTTACTTTCTGTATGCGACTATGGCTGCATTCCTGGGCTCTCTTGTCAGCAGGATTGAAGATGTCCAGCAAATGATCACGCCGATGACAATGCTTGTTGTCGCTGGTTTCATGATGGCGATGTTTGGGCTGGGCCAGCCAGAAGCGCCATTTGTAAAATATACATCCTTCATTCCATTTTTCTCGCCGATGCTGATGTTCCTGCGTGTAGGGATGCTGAACATTCCTTTCTGGGAAATCGCCTTATCAATCGGTATCCTCGTTGCCACAATAGCCTTCTTGGCTGTATTTGGTGCTAGAGTCTACCGAGGTGGAGTCCTGATGTACGGAAAATCAAATTCATTCAAGGACATCAAAAAAGCACTGCAGCTAACGAAAAACGAATAATGGTAAAAGCCGTAATCCTCGGATTGCGGCTTTTTTACAGGGATTTCGAAATGCTTAGTGGAATATTTATTAAGGATAACGTTGCATATACCCGAAGTAAAGAGGAAATTACAGTCACATCAAGGGCCGCATATGCCCGAAATGAACAGGAAACGTCAATGACGGTCACATAAACGGCGAACATGTGCCCGTGGAGAAGAGGAAGCGGCAATGACAGTCATATAAACGGCAAACATGTGCCCGTGGAGAAGAGGAAGCGGCAATGACAGTCACATAAACGGCGAACATGTGCCCGTGGAGGAGAGGGAAAAGCAGTAACGGTCATATAAACGGCAAACATGTGCCCGTGGAGAAGAGGAAACGTCAAAGACGGTCACATAAACGGCGAACATGTGACCGTAGAGGAGAGCGAAAAGCAAAGACGGTCACACAAACAGCAAACATGTGCCCTTGGAGGAGAGGAAACGTCAAAGACGGTCACATAAACGGCGAACATGTGCCCGTAGAGTAGAGGAAACGTCAAAGACGGTCACATAAACAGCAAACATGTTCCCATAGAGATGAGGATACGACGATTACGGTCACAAGTTTACTAGATTTAAAGAAGGAGAGTGTTCGTGTTGCGGCAGATTATTGCGATGGGCGGCGGGGGTTTTTCGATGGAGCCGGAGAATCCGCTGTTGGATTTATATATCCTGGGGCAGTCGGAAAAGCAGACGCCAAAGGTTTGTTTTGTTCCGACGGCCAGCGGAGATGCTGACAATTATATTACAAGATTCTATAAAGCTTTTGAAAGCCATGAGTGCATCCCTTCACATCTGTCATTATTTAGTCCGCCGACAAGGGACCTTGAAGCCTATGTTATGGATAAAGATATTATTTATGTGGGCGGAGGCAATACAAAAAACCTACTGGCTCTTTGGAAGGAATGGGAATTGGATACCATCCTGCGAAAAGCCTGGCAGCAGGGCAAAATAATGGCTGGAGTAAGCGCCGGCTCGATCTGCTGGTTTCAGGAAGGGGTAACAGATTCTTTGGGCAGCGGACTTGAACCGCTAAAAGCTCTTGGGTTCCTGAAAGGGAGCAATTGCCCGCATTATGATGGTGAAGAGGAACGCCGGCCTGCTTATAAGAGATTTGTAGGTTCGGGAAGGATTTCCGGAGGATTTGCCGCTGATGATGGAGTTGCATTGCACTTTATCGATGAGGAATTAGTTAAGGCCGTAAGCTCAAGGCCCGAAGCAAAAGCTTATCATGTCTGCAAGACAGAAGGAAAAGTGCGGGAAACAGTAGTAGAAACCATGTATCTCGGATAAAGTGAAACTGCAGTTTAGATGAGAACTGCAGTTTTTTTGATTATGTTGGTAGAACGTGCATTCGTATTTTGAGCATGTTAAAATAAAAGAAAATAGGACGGGAAAGGAATAACAAAATGAAACAGGTGAAGTTTTTACATACTGCCGACCTTCATCTTGATAGTCCGATGGTCGGTCTGAGGCATTTGCCAAAAGCCATTTTTCACAGGTTGCAGGAGAGTACTTTTGCAGCCTTGAAAAATATTACGGATGCTGCTATCAAACATGAAGTTGATTTTGTCGTCATTGCAGGTGATCTATACGATGCTGAGGACCGGAGCATTCGGGCTCAGGCTGTTCTTCGCAATGAAATGGAGAGGCTCGCTGAAAAAGGGATTAAGGTATATGGGATTCACGGAAACCATGACCATCTTGGCGCAAAATCTGTGACTATTGATTTTCCGGATAATGTTCACTTTTTCTCGGATCAGGTGGAAAAGGCTGATTTTATGAAGCATGATGGCACTCTTGTCCATTTGTACGGATTCAGCTATCCTGAGCGGCATGTAATGGAGCGATGGATTGAGAAGTATAAAAAGATTGATGGCGCAAATTTTCACGTTGGTTTGCTTCATGGTCATTTTGAGGGAGTGAGTGATCATGGGAAATACGCACCTTTCAGGTTATCCGAGCTTATTGATAAAGACTATGATTATTGGGCACTTGGCCACATTCATAAGAGGGAGTTTTTATCACAGCAGCCTTATGTTGTCTATCCTGGCAATCCCCAGGGACGAAACAGGAAGGAGTCCGGAGAAAAAGGGGCGTATATTGTTAAGTTGACAGAAGCTGGATCCGAGGTTTCTTTTATTGAAACAGCTGATGTGATATGGGACGAAACAGTTATTGACGCGAAGGATTCCCTAAGCTTCAATGCCACTTATGAAAAATGCCTGGCCGTCATTGATGGGAAAAGAAGAGAAGGAAAAGGGGTACTGCTGGATATCCGGATTGATAACCTGGATTCGGGTCAGGCAGATGTGATTGAAAAAGTAGCTAGTGGTGAACTCCTTGAACTTCTGCAGGAAGCTGAAAAGGATGAGGAGTCTTTTGTCTGGGTGCACAGACTCAAATTTACTGAAAACATTGCTGTCGACCGCGCTGAATTGATTAAGCAAAGCGATTTTTATGAGGAGTTATTCAATTCTATTGAGCATTACGATGATTTAAAAGACTCACTGTCTCCATTATTCCAGCACAGCCAGGCTAGAAGGCATTTAGGGCTGCTGTCGGAAAGTGAAAAAGAACAGCTGATTGAGGATGCCGAAAGGATTCTGCTGCAACTGCTGCTGAAAAATTAATGAAAGGAGGCAGCATGATGAAACTTATTGAACTGCATATATACGGATATGGCAAGCTCGAGGATTATATGATTAGCTCTGTAGGGCAATTGCAGATTTTCTATGGCGAAAACGAAGCAGGGAAGTCTACCATCATGTCATTCATCCACAGTATCCTGTTTGGCTTTCCGGCTAAGCAAAGTGCTGAAATCCGCTATGAGCCCAAGAATAATTCAAAGTATGGCGGCAAAATAAAAGCCTTTTTTCCTGACAGGGGAGTGGCTGTCATTGAGAGAGTGAAAGGCAAGGCTACCGGCGATGTGACAGTATCCCTTGAGGACGGGACGATTGGCGGTGAAGAGTTACTTAAGGATCTATTGAAAAGAATGGATAAAAGCATTTTCCAGGCTATTTATTCGTTCAATGTCCATGGACTGCAAAATATCCATGCAATGAAAGGAGAAGAGCTTGGCAGGTACTTGTTCTCTGCCGGAACGCTTGGTACAGATAAGCTCTTTAATACGGAGAGTTTCCTTACAAAGGAAATGGAGCAGCGCTTTAAGCCAAGTGGGAAGAGGCCGTTATTGAATGAGAAACTGAAAGAGTTGAAGGAAGTCCAAACCTCATTGAAAATCGCAGAACAGCAGAACGAAGAATATTCGGAGCTGATGAGTACGAAAGATGGATTGACCAAGAAAATTGCTCAGTTGCAGAACGAAATTGCAATGCTGGAGCAAAAAGGGCTTAAGCTTCGTGAGTACAAGCGAAATGAAAAGCTTGTCATAGAAGCCGCAACGATAGAGAGCAAAATCCGTGAGCATGATTCGGGGTTTTTTCCGGGAGATGGTCTGAACCTTCTTGAGAAATTGGACGAGCAGCTTAAGGTCATCCAGGCAAGATTGTTAAGGATAAAAGAGAAGAAGGACCATTTCCTGAAAGAACTGGAGAGTAACAGGCCGAATTCTGAATTACTCGGAATGGAAACTGAAATTGAAGCCAGAATTGAGAATCTGCCTTTATATGAACAACTGAAGCAGGAAAAAAGACTTCTTGAATCCAAACTGGAGGAAATAACAGAAGAAATAAGTCAGCTAAATGACAAGCTTCATACAGACTTCAATGAAGAAAATATCCATGAAATCAACACAAGTATTTTTATTAAGGAAGAGGCCGAAAACATCCAGCAGACAGAGCAAAGATTAAGAGATAAAAAGCTGGAGTTGGAGGCTGACTTTGAAGAGGAGAAAAAGGCACTAGCAGAACTTGAGGCAAGGGCTGAAGGTGCAAAAGCTGAACTTCTTGATGAAGGAAAGCGAAATCAATTAGTGAACGAAATGGATCACCTGGAGAATAAAGATAGAATCCAGTCCGAATTAAATTATCTGGCAGACCAGGTTGAAGCGGCCAAATCCAGGGAAGAAAGTGAAAAAAACAGAAGAAAAAAGCAACAAAAGAAAGAGTATAATCAGTTACTACTTCTCGGAGGTATTTTTCTCATTGTGTTCCTTTGGGGAATCACAAATGGCACATGGTTATTAGCTGGAATCGGGATAGCAGGTTTGTTGTTTTTGTTGGCTGCGCGCTATAAGTCAAATGAGAAAATGCCAGTGGAGGACCAAATCCTATCCAAGTTGCTGGAGCGGGAAAGAGAGTTAAAAGATGCGTTAGGCAGCCAGCCGGAAGGCAGTGCTTTTACAATCAAAAATCTGCTTGCCAGGGACGAAGAGGTGAGGCTGCGCCATCGTGAACTGCTCATAAAAATCGAGCAGCAGCATGATCGTTTTGAAAAAGTTGTCCAGCAATTTGAAGCATGGGAAACAGATATTGCCGGTATAAGGCGGAAAAGGGCAGAATTACTGAAGCAATTTGGTCTAACGGAAACTGTAGGCACTATCAAAGTTATGGATGCCTATCAATTAATAGATACGCAGAAGCAATATTTCCGTGAGAGGAAGAGAATAAAAGAAAGCATAAAGAAAGTAACTGAATCTTTAATGGAAATGGAAAATAGCCTGAAAATGCTTGCTGAACGATTTCTTCATAATAGCAATCTTGCCCCGATAGAGGCAGCTAGTCTGCTGAAGAGGACATTGCGTGAAGAAATTGACCAGAAGTCGAGGTATCACGAACTGACCGTGAAACTAGAGGAAGTTGAAGAAGAACATTCATCACTTCAGAAGGAAGAATTAGTGATCAGTCAAGAAAAGAAAGGGTTACTTGCTCTGGCAAGAACAGAAGATGAGGATGAATTCAGGCAGAAAGCGAAGGATGCTGCATTGGTGAAAAACTGGAGTGCAAGGCTGGAGGATATAAATTATCAGCTGCTTGCATCTGGATTGACCGATGAGGATCGTGACAAGATTCTAACAGGAGTTTCGCTTGAGGAACAAATCGAGGGAAATGAATTGAGGCTAGAACAGAGCAAGAGGGAATTAACCACACAGTTTGATGTAATCGCCGATGTAAAGCATAAAATGAAGGTACTTGAAGAAGGCGGTATATACAGTGAATTGCTCCATAAATATAAGCAGCTTCAGCATGAGTTTGCAGAAGATGCGAAGGATTGGGCAAAGTTTGCAGTTGCCCAGGATTTGCTATCGAGGACAATAGACCGTTATAAGGAGGAGCGCTTGCCGAGAATGTTGGCCAAGGCCGAGAACTTCCTGTCGATTTTGACTGATGGACGCTATGTGAAAATCATTCCTCAACTTTCTGGAAGCGGTTTTCTGATTGAAAGAAATGATCATATGTTATTTGAAGCGAATGAACTTAGCCAGGCAACTTCAGAACAAGTCTATGTATCCATCAGGCTGGCCCTTGCAGCCGAACATTATGATCGTTATCCATTCCCGATTATCATCGATGACAGTTTTGTCAATTTTGATTATAAAAGGACTGCCAGTATTATTAAGCTGCAAAGGGAAATGAGCAACAAGAATCAAATTCTTATTTTTACATGCCATCGTCATCTGCTGGACTACTTTACGGAAAATGAAATTCTCAATCTGCAAGAAAAAAGTACAAATATAGTTTAAAAATGCCATGGTTTGAGAATCAGAGACAATAGACTCTGTATGTTATACTGTTGCAGAGAGGAGAGGGCGGTTAACTATGAATAAAGGAATTTTGAATCACGAAACAGGGGACCAGGTAGAATTATTTTTATTGATCAAGCATTCGTCAAAAGGGATTGCCAGCAATGGGAAGCCGTTTTTGACACTCATCCTTCAGGACCAGAGCGGGGAAATAGAAGCAAAGCTTTGGGATGTTTCCGACGAAGATGAAGCTACTTACTGTGCTGAGAGCATTGTAAAAGTCCAGGGAGATATCCAGAATTACCGAGGGCGAAACCAGTTGAAAATCAGGCAAATCAGGCCTGCTTCAACAGCTGACTCTGTCAAACTATCTGATTTTCTTGAAACAGCCCCTGTCAGCCAGGATGAAATGAGCAGCAAGCTCACCCAATATATTTTCGAAATGAAGAACCCTAACATCCAAAGGGTTACCAGACATTTATTGAAGAAGCATATGAATGCTTTCATGGAATATCCTGCGGCGACTAAAAATCATCATGAATTTGTTTCAGGACTTGCGTATCACGTTGTCTCCATGTTGGACCTAGCTAAATCAATCGCAACACTATATCCTAGCCTTGATAAGGATCTTTTGTATGCGGGAGTCATCCTTCATGATTTAGGAAAAGTCATGGAGCTATCAGGCCCGATTTCAACAACTTACACAGTTGAAGGGAATTTGCTCGGACATATATCGATCATGGTCAATGAAATTGGCAAGGCAGCCGATGAATTAGGAATCAGCGGGGAGGAAGTAGTTATTCTTCAGCATATGGTATTGTCCCATCACGGGAAAGCAGAATGGGGCAGCCCGAAACCGCCAATGATTAAAGAGGCGGAAATTCTGCATTACATCGATAATCTTGATGCAAAAATGAATATGCTCGACCGCGCGCTTGCCAGGGTTAAACCAGGTGAGTTCTCCGAAAGAGTATTCGCTCTTGATAACCGGTCTTTTTACAAGCCTGTATTCCATAAGTAAAAAGCAAAAGGTCCACTCCAATTCTATGGAGAGGGCCTTTTTGTTTTTCATCTTTTTTGATCTCCTAAGGCATATTTAAAAATAAACCTCATATTAATACTGTAAGAGTTCAATTTGGACAACCTTTTAAATGGAGGGTATGAAAAAATGTCAATTCCAATCTGGGTAATAGCAGTCGCAGCAGGGATTGTATTCAGTGCCTTCATGGCAGTGAAAACAGGGAAAGAAGAACGAAAAGAAGAAATGGAAAGCATTGAACGTGAAGGCGAGCTTTATATGAAGCGACTTGAGCGGGAAAAAGAACGGCGTGAACATTCGGTGGAAGCATAAAAAAACACTGGTCTCCAGACATGGAGCCAGTGTTTTTTCACTTATTGTGGTTGTGTTTGTGCTTCTGCTTCTGGGAATTCAGCAGCGCCTTTAAGGTCTTTATCCTTGATCTTTACATTAGCTTTATCAAGCTCACGTTTTAGAACCTCTTGAATCTTGTTAGAGTCTAGCTGAGCAAGCTTCAACTCATACTCAAGCTCGTCCTTCATTTTTTCGTAAGATTCTTTTTCTTTCTTCTCAGTTACCTTGATGATGTGGAAGCCGTGCTGTGATTTTACAGGTTCGCTGATTTTATTTACTTCAAGAGCGTAAGCCGCCTCTTCAAATTCAGGAACCATCTTCCCTGGGCCGAAGAATCCAAGGTCTCCGCCTTTTGCAGCTGATCCAGGGTCTTGAGAATATTCTTTCGCCAGGTCTTCAAACTTTGCGCCTTCTTCAAGCTTCTTCTTTACTTCCTGTGCTGTTTTTTCATCTTTTACAAGGATGTGACTCGCCTTGATTTCAGGCTTGTACTCCTCGTAGCGCTTCTTAATCTCATCTTCGCTGACCTTTACATCTTTCAGTGCAGCTTTTTCCATAAGAAGCTGGTCTTTAAGGACTTCTTTTAATTCTTCCTCGTCTTTAAGCTGGTTTTGCTGAAGAACTAGCTCGAAGTTCTCTCCAAGCTCTTCCTTAAGCTCGGCCACTTTTTCCTCAACTTCTTTATCAGTCACTTTATAATTTTCCGCGAGAACTTTTTGGTATAACAATTCTTGAAGTGCTTGCTCTCCGTACTTTTCCTTCATTGATTGGTAAAGCTCTTCTTTAGTAATGTTGCCTGCCTTCGACTCAACGATGACTTCTGAAGAATCGGCATTATCGTTGCTGCATGCACCTAGTCCCATAACTCCGGCTGCAACCGTGAGGGAAATTATCATTTTTTTCATGGTGAACATCTCCTAAACAGAAAATTCTAGTGGCCGTTTTAATCCACAAACTCTACTATAACATATTTTTAATTTTCTACAAAAAATAAGTAATGGATATTTTTGGATTAATTGAGGTGGGCGGATATCTATACCGTTTGTTTACCGGTGCATAGGATGTAGAGAAGAGAAAAAAAGGAGGTAGTTGATAATGGGCCACTATAATTCAGGCTTTGCGTTAATCGTTGTCCTGTTTATCTTGCTGATCGTTGTAGGTGCAGCATACCTGTAATCAACAAAATGCAAGTAATGCAGGATAGTTGCCTATGCGGAAACGACATTACTTGAATAAGATATCATAACCACTTTGGAAGGAGGTGTTAATATGGGTGCAGGATACGGCGGCGGCTTCGCGTTAATTGTCGTGTTATTCATTCTGTTAATCATCGTGGGTGCAGCTTGGCTTTAATCTCTGAGTAAAGAATATGGGGGCAATTTTGCCCCCATATTTCTGAACAACGATGTTAAGGCAAGTTCTTAGCAGAAAGGAGGAACCTCAATGTCTGGAGGAGGACATGGATGTGGCGGCGGCTTTGCATTGCTCGTTGTCTTGTTCATTCTGTTAATCATCATCGGTGCATCTTGGCTGTAAGCATCGATGGGGCAATGCTTTCTGCATGCCTTAATCATTCAAAAGTAATCAACGATTTTGGAAATAAAAAGCGGTGAGGGAGACCTCACCGCTTAATTTATGTAAACAGTATTTTATTATTTCAACTCCGAGAAATGTCCAGCTCCAGCACCTAGCCCCTCGAGACGCTTGTCTAGTGTCGCCTCCTAGAAACTCCGAAACTTCAACTCCGCCGGCAGAAGTAAAAAGCGCTTTTTTGTCGGAGTCTCCAGTTTCTACGTTTCTGGACAGTCGGCTATACTTTTCGGTTTCGGTCCTGCCAATGAAGTCAAAGAACGACTTCACTGTCAGGACCTCCAGTGCTTGTGGGGGCTGACCGAGGCGCTTGCGCTTTTTTATGTAGTCACGTATACAAAATTTCAACGAATGATGAAATTAGCAAGATTGTAACTAAAATATTGATCGTCCTGAAAATTTTCGCATGTTTGTCTTCAGGTATTTCCTTCTGGATGCAGAGGGAATCTGTAAGCTTATTTATATAGAAAAGAATGAAAGCAGCAAATAGGACAAACACGAACAAAATGGAGATCATCGAAGAATCCCTCCTTAGCAATCTTTTTATCTTAAATACAATAACAAATATTTTAAGAAAAAGATAGTTATTTGATAAAGGCATATAGCTAGTTATTTGGTGCAGGAGGGTTGAAAGGAAGATAACTGAAATCAAGATTTGCCAAACTGTAAGCATGCTTTTGAATGTGAGGGAATGAGCAAACCATTGGAAGAACAAAAAGCGGAGGGGGTTATGTTCATTCATCCGCTTTATAAGATGATTTCAGCTGAAATCCAGCCAAAAGCTACAGCCAGAGGAAGTGGACAAGTTTGTAGCGCCGAGGGGTTATCCTTCCTCTATTGTTGGAGTGACATCATACATAAAGTATTAAGCATACTCCTTTTCGGCTGGATCTATTTTTTTAAGGGTACCGTCTTGGTCAGAAAACTTGCTGTCAATATTCGAAAAAGACTTCTCGAATATTTCCATAAAGTCATCGCCATAAATATTACGAACAATTGCCATGATTTCAATGATGTCCGGAAACTTTCCATATAGTTCCTTCAGTGGCATGGCTCCTGAAAAAACGGCATTAGTATCTGGCTCATAGTTTTCCATCAAAGCGAGCAATATACCTTCGCCTTCTTCCGTAAGCTGGATATACGTATTTCTCTTGTCGCTTTCCTTCTTGGAAAACTTCAAATAACCACGTTCCTCAAGCTTTTTGGAAAAGTTGAAAGCAGTGGAAACATGCATGACACCAAATTTTGCCACATCTGAAATCGAAGCTCCATTCAAATGATAAGCAATCCATAAAATATGGTGCTCATTGATATTCAGGTCGAATGGTTTGATCCATTGCTGCCAGTCCTTCTCAACAGACTTCCAAAGGGCTTTACTCAACTGGGCAATTCTCTGGCTAAATATCATTGCTTCTTTCATAGAATAATTTTTATCTCCCATTCTCATATTCACCTACTTTATTGTTTCTATTTTCATTATGCCAATAAAACAAAAATTAATAAAGATATAAATTTACAAAATTTTTTGAATTTGTTAAATTCCATCTAAAGTCGGGTGTTTTTTTATGTAATTTTTTAATTGTCATAACAAAAACGCCATTTGCATAATATATCTTTCTTGATAAAAAAAGAAAATCCTTCCCACCGGAAAAATTTTACTTAAGGGGAAGGATTGTTCCTGATTACTTTTCTTTAGAATTAGCTGCCGCCAATTCAGTTTCCAAGTCTTTAATCGATTCTTCAAGCTCCATTACATCTTCCTGAAGACCTTTCTTGTTTTCTTCGGTTTCAAGCTTCCACTCAAAGATAGCCGTCTTGACATCGGTAATAAATGTTTGGATAGAGGCTTTTCCTTCTTTTGAAGCAGTGGCCACTGTATTTTTTAATTCAACTGCTGAATCCTTTATATCCTTAATGGATCCGATGTATTCATTTTTATTGGCTATAAGAGTTCTTCGCGTCTCATATCCTGATTTTGGAGTTGCAAGCAGTGTTGCAATACCTGCTACAACACCACCAATAACCATTCCTGATAAAACTTTTTTCGCATTCATGTTTTGACCACCTCATCGATTTTTCTGTATATGTTCTCCAAATGTATCACGATTCCTCTTTTCTTCTATATTTAATTTCCTATTCTGGCACAAATAAACGTTATTAGCTTCATAGCCTTAAATTAACAGGCATAAAAATATAGTAAGGTCGTGTTCAGGAAGGAGAGGAGGGGAGTAGAGATTTTTACAAGTGTAGTATTTCTCATCAGCGTTGCTTTCTTTGTGGGGGCCGTCCATCATCTCCTTGCGTTAAAGAAGCCGGGTATGTATCCTCCGAAGGCGCTTCTGCGAAAGAGAGCAGGGACGCTGGCAGGGGGAGGAGCAATTTTTTTATTGATTGGGATTATCTTTTACACATTCCAATAGACATAACAAAGCCCCTGTCCGTTATAGACAGGGGCAGATATTTTTTAATGGATTTCAGCAAGCTTTGCTCTTTTAAAAATATTCGTTGCCACAGGATAAAGGATACCCATGAAAACGGCGTTAAATGCTGCTGCTGGAAGGACAACCGCTGCGAATAATGCAGTGAACGGTCCTGGCAGGCCGACAAGGAAATATGCAGAACCAAGGAAAACGATTCCTGAAACTATGGTTCCAATCGCTGTAAGGCCAGCAGCAGTATAAATCGAAAACTTGAAATTTTTCAGCGCCAGCAGGATCCCGAAAAAGACAAACGCAGTAACAGGCTTATCAATGATGTTCGGAACAAGGCCTCCTGGGAAAGTAGTAGTCAATCCTGAAATCAGTCCAGTAACGGCTCCAACCAGTAGTACACTCTTTTTGTCAGGAAACAGGATGATCCCAAGGAACATCATCGTCAGCATCATATCTGGCTTCATCCCCAGGAAAAAACCGGGTACAACCACGTGCAAGACGGCTCCCATCCCCACTAAAAGTGACAATGCTACAAGATTCTTCGTATTCATTTCTCATCTCTCCTCTGCTATTCTAGCTAACTAGTACTCCTCCTGCAGTGCTCTCTATGCCTGCAGCGAAAAGCTTTCTCCAATTATAACACATATTTTAATTGAGTAAAGGGTTAGTATTCTGTTAATTTCTGCCCCTGAATGAATTCATAAAGTCAGCAAGTTTTTCAACGTTTTGGAGTGGAACGGCGTTATAGATCGATGCTCTGCATCCGCCGACAGACCTGTGGCCGGCAAGCCCTATAAAGCCGGATTCCTCCGCCTCATACAGGAAGGCAGAAGTCAGATCATCATTATCGAGTGTAAAGGTGATATTCATCAATGAGCGGCTCTTTTCTTCAGCATGCCCTGTATAGAACCCGCCGCTGCTGTCTATCGCATCATAAAGCAATCCCGCTTTCTGCTTGTTCAGCTGTTCAAGCTGTTTTACCCCTCCCAGTGAATCTGCCCATTCAAGCACAAGCATCAGGAAATAAATCGATAAAGTAGGGGGTGTGTTATAAAGCGATTGTGAATCAGCTTGGACCCGATAATTGAGCATAGAAGGGAGCCCTGGCCTAGAACGATTTAGCAAATCTTTATGAATGATGACAACTGTGACACCGGATGGTCCCAGGTTTTTCTGCGCACCTGCATAGATGAGTCCATACGAAGATATATTTATAGGCCGGCTGAGAATGTCACTGGACATGTCAGCAACTAGCGGAACTGGCAGTTTCTCAGGAATAGAATGCCACTGTGTTCCGTAAATGGTATTGTTCGTAGTAATGTGGAGATAGGAAGATGCAGCTGGAATGTCGAATTCTGAAGTACTGGGGATAAATCTATAGTTGGCATTTTTGGAAGATGCGGCTATCATGGCATTTCCAATTTTCTGAGCTTCCTTGAACGCTTTCTCTGACCATGTGCCGGTAAGGACATAACTCGCTGGCGATCCTTCTTCAAGCAGGTTCATTGGGACCATCGAAAACTGCAGACTTGCACCACCTTGGAGAAAAAGAATTTCATATTCATCAGGAATGGTGAGCAGATTCCTGAGAAGGTTTTTTGTGCGTTCATTAATTTCCTCGAATTCCTTGCTGCGATGGCTAAGCTCCATGACCCCCATCCCGCTGCCTTGATAATTCATCATTTCTTTTTCTGCTTTGGCTAGTACTGACTCAGGCAATGCAGCCGGACCAGCATTAAAATTGAGCGCTCGTTTCATATGGATCCCCCCGAAAATTTAATTACGGTATGTCTTTAATGTGTTAAAGTTATCATCATGCTACAAGAAATTCAAGCAGAATTCTAATGATTTCAGAAAAATTAAAATAATTTTTAAAGAAGTGTGGATTTTTTAAAATAGTCGTTAAGGAGCACATAGTTGTATGGAGCATGCTTCTTAAAGAAGGTCTAACGGACAAACGCGAGTGAAGCAAGGCGAAAGAGAAAGGCTCTATTGGACAAACGCTAGGGAAGTATCGCAAAAAGTGTCCGATAGGGAGGCTCTATCGGACAAACGCAAGGGGAGAATCGCACAAAGTGTCCGATAGGAAGGCTCTATCGGACAAACGCAAGGGGAGAACCGCAAAAAATGTCCGATAGGAAGGCTCTAACGGACAAACGTGAGGGAGAAACCGCAAAGAATGTCCGATAGGAAGTCTTTATCGGACAAACACAATGTGAATAGCCAGAAGAGTGTCCAATAGAAAATCTAAATTTAGCACCAATAAAAAAACTCCCGCAATGCGGAAGTCTAAATCTTGCTATTGATTTCTGCGGCGATTTTTTGGTAATCGTCGGATGTATATTGATCCTGATGTGTTTTCCACACAGCGCCGAAGCCATCACCATTGCCATAGCGTGGAATCAAATGCATGTGGAAGTGGAAGACTGATTGGCCAGCTGCTTCGCCGTTGTTTTGAAGCACATTCAGGCCGATTGGATCATATGCAGCCTTAATTGCATTAGCGACTTTTGGGACTGCCTTGAATACGTTCGCGGCAATCTCGTCAGTTAGTTCGTAAACATTTTCTTTATGTACCTTTGGGATCACAAGTGTGTGTCCTTTCGTGACCTGGCTGATATCGAGAAATGCAAGGACGTTCTCATCTTCATATACTTTTGCTGAGGGGATATCGCCGTTGATGATTTTGCAAAAAATGCAATCACTCATTTCTTCCACCCTTTCGTTTGTGTATTTCGCTTCTGTCCCGTTCAATTCCAGGACTCTGCGGTTTTTTATGGTATTTTATCACATTTTGCCAATATGAATAAAGAAAGAAGGACAGGATCCGCTTGGAATCCTGTCCCTGAAGGGGGAACTAATTACTGTTCATTGACGTTCTCAGCAGGTCTACCTTTGATAAACACCTCATTTTCAATTCATTTGAATTATAAAAATGATGGGTTATTCAGTACCTGGTTCAATCGGACCATCCCCTTATCTGCTTTAATCGGTTTCACAACTTATAAAGCGGGAAGTGATCTGCGACACACACCTCATTTCAAAATGTGGAGTGATGTTACTGAACGGCTGGGTTAACATTTACGTAGCGCAATGCAACCATCCCCTTGTTTGAACGTTGAAGTCAGTGTGCTTATAAATCGAATAATATGTCTTTAACAGACACCTCATTTCGAATTATTGCTTGTTTCCCCTTCAAAAATTATGATGCCCCGATTGTCAGCATATATGCGAAAAAGTTTCGATAAAAGTTGAAGCTTTTCCTAATCGATGAGGATTTGTTAAAATAACGGTACAGAAATACGAACTGGAAGGGCGTTGTACATGTCTTTATTGGAGATTAACCAGGTAACGGGTGGCTATACAAGGAATCCGGTATTGAAAAATGTAAGTTTCACTGTCAATGAAAATGAAATCGTTGGATTGATTGGTCTGAATGGCGCCGGAAAAAGTACAACGATTAAGCATGTGATTGGCTTGATGGAACCACATAAGGGTGAAATTAAAATTAATGGCAGAACCTTTTTGGAAAACAAGGAAGAATACCGGAAGCAGTTTACCTTTGTACCTGAAACCCCTATTCTTTATGATGAATTGACACTTGAAGAGCATCTGCGGCTGACAGCAATGGCCTATGGCCTGGAGGAAAAAGAATATGAGCAGCGGATAGATTCATTATTAAAGGAATTCAGGATGAGCAAAAGGTTGAAATGGTTCCCTGCCCATTTTTCAAAAGGGATGAAACAAAAAGTTATGATCATGTGCGCATTTTTGGTACAACCTTCACTTTACATCGTTGATGAACCATTTGTCGGCCTTGATCCACTTGGGATTCAATCTTTGTTGGATCTGATGGATAAGATGAAGGAAAACGGGGCTGGCATTTTGATGTCGACACATATCCTCGCAACGGCAGAACGTTATTGCGATCGTTTTGTCATTCTCCATAATGGAGAGGTCAGGGCACATGGGACGCTTGAAGAGTTGAGGGACCAATTCCAGATGCCTGGCGCAACACTGGATGACCTGTATATTCAACTGACAAAGGAAGAAGACTATGTTTAATCCGCAGCACTTATGGAAGGAGCGTTTCGGTACTTTTGCCAAGGAAACCGGAAGCTACCTGCGATACATTTTTAACGGCCATTTAGTGATTGTCGTCCTGTTTTTATTGGGTTCAGCAGCTTTTTATTATCAAGAGTGGATTGAAACGCTGCAGCCTGATTTCCCGGCAGCGTGGATCATCTCCCTGATTCTTTCTGCTGTGCTTACATATAGTCCAATTCAGACATTTTTGACCGAGGCGGATAAAATATTTTTATTGCCGCTTGAAACCAGATTGGATGTTTATTTCAAGAAATCGATTACATTTAGCCTGAGCCTGCAGTCCTATTTATTGCTGCTTGTACTAGCAGTGCTTATGCCGCTTCATGTAAAAATACATGGTGCCGATTTTAAATCGTTTTTCATCCTTTTAATTGCACTCATTCTCATAAAATGGACAAATATATTGATACGCTGGAATGTACAGTATTTTATTGAGAAGAACGTAAAATTGACGGATAGCATCATTCGTTTTTGTGTTAATGTTGTGCTTTGGTATTTTATCTTTTCAGGTGCCCAGTTGATTTTTACAGCCGTTCCAGTCGTAGTTTTAATCATGCTTTATTTTTACTATAAAAAACAGGCGATGGACAAAGGTTTGAAGTGGGAGCAGTTGATCGAGGACGAAGAAAGACGGATGAACGCCTTTTACCGTGTGGCCAATATGTTTACGGATGTTCCAAAGCTGCGAGACCGCACGAAAAGAAGAAAATGGCTAGATTGGCTTGTTAACATCATTCCATACAAGCAGCACCTGGCCTTCAGCCATCTCTACTTAAGGACCTTCGCAAGATCAGGGGATTATTTCGGATTGCTTGTCCGTCTCACTATGATAGGAGGAGCAGCGATTTATTTCCTCTCATATGGTCCGGGACAAATTTTATTTGCTTTGCTTTTCATGTATTTGACAGGGTTCCAGCTTTTGCCGTTATGGAACCATCATCATAACAAACTATGGGTCGGTCTGTACCCTGTGCCGGAGAATGCAAGGAAGAAATCCTTTACGAGCTTGCTGCTGGGAATAATGATTTTTCAGGCAGCTGTATTTGCAGGGACAGTTTTCATTAAAGGCGATCTGATATTAGGAGCGATTGTATTAGCTTCTGGAATTGCATTTTCACTGTTCTTTGTCTATTTTTACAGTCAGAGCAAGCTGAAATCCTAATTTGGAAATCCTTTTCGTAATCGCTTTGAGCTTTTATGAAAAGGATTTTTTTTGAATCGTTTTTGTGTTTGAGACGTAATAGTAAAAACAAGGGGTGAAAGCATGAATGAATATGAATTGAAGGCTTATGAAGAGGTTCTCGACTGGAAGCGGAAGCTGAATAAACGTTCAAGCCTTTTGGCGCGTGCTTCAAAGAAGGCGCAGACGAAAGTGAATCAGCTGATTCCAGACAGAGTCCATCAATTTTTGACGGAAAGTATTAAGAACATGGTCAAGGCAACTCTGGCGGGATCGAATTACACGACAAAAAAGCAGCAAGGAACAGGGCTGACACTTGCTGAGAAAGACCAGGAGCTTCATAAAAAGATGTCTGCATTCAAAAGGACGGCGGCTGTCGAAGGGGCTGGAACTGGAGCCGGGGGCATACTGCTCGGAATGGCGGATTTTCCATTGCTTTTATCGATTAAAATGAAATTTCTTTTTGAGGCTGCATCGGTATATGGTTACGACCCTTCAAGATATGAAGAAAGACTTTTTATCCTTTATGTTTTCCAGCTGGCTTTTTCAAGCGATGACCATCGAAAGCAGACACTGGACTTGATTGAAAACTGGGAAGCAAGAAAAGCTGAATTAACGGAGCTGGATTGGCAGCAATTTCAGCAGGAATACAGAGATTATATTGATTTTGCCAAAATGCTGCAGCTGATGCCCGGGATTGGGGCTGTTGTAGGGGCTTACGCAAATTACAATCTGCTCGACCAGCTAGGTGAAACAGCGATGAATGCCTATAGGATAAGGATCCTGAAAACACCTCCGCAACTTTGAGATGCGGAGGTGTTTTTATATTGGAACTTTTAAGCTAAAGTCTCGCGTTTTTCGTATTGGGGTTGTTCCTTTATTTGATAGTTCAATGCGGCTGCGCAAAGAGTTTTTGCGGCTATGACCATCGCTTTTTCGTCAAAATCGAATCTTGGGTGATGGTGCGGATACGCCCCTTCTGTTTCTGGCTTCGCACCGGTGAAAAAGAAGGTCCCTTTTACATGCTGGAGGTAGTAGGAAAAGTCCTCGCCACCCATTTGAAGATCACTTTCTTCAATCTTTGTCACTTCCGGTACTTTTGTTGCGCAGTCTATCAGGAATTCAGTTTCTGCTGCATGGTTGACGACGGCTGGATAGCCTTTTTCATACTGGTAGTCATATGTGCAGTCTGTTGCCAGGCAGGTGCCATTGACTACTTTTTCGATTTCCTTTGCGATGAAATCCCGGGTTGATTCGTTGAATGTCCTGACTGTTCCAATCAGCTTTGCTTTATCGGCAATTACATTGAAGGCATTTTCTGCTACGAATGAACCGACGGTTACAACGGCGGAATCGACAGGATCGACACGTCTGCTGACTATCTGCTGTAAAGTTGAAACCAGCTGTGCTCCAGCAACAATGGCGTCCTTTGTCTTATGTGGCTGCGCGCCGTGTCCGCCTTTTCCCTGGATTGCTATTTCAAATCGGTCAGCAGCTGCCATGATTGGTCCAATCCGGTATTGAATGGTTCCTGTCGACTCAGTGGCCCACAGATGGGTACCGAAAATCGCATCCACGCCTTCAAGACAGCCATCTTCGATCATCGATATCGCGCCGCCTGGAGCGTACTCCTCAGCATGCTGGTGAATCATCACATAAGTTCCCTGCAATTTTTCCCTGGCTTCATAGAGGACCTTTGCAAGCACCAATAATGTCGCTGTGTGACCATCATGGCCGCATGCATGCATGACTCCTGGAACTAATGATTTATATGGTACATCTTTCTCGTCCTGTATCGGCAGGGCATCGAAATCAGCTCTAAGTGCGACTGTTTTTCCTGGCCGGGCACCGTGGATTTTTGCGACTACACCATTCCCGCCTACATTTGCTCGGACCTCAACCCCAAGTTTTTCGTAAAACGATTGGATATATTGTGCTGTGTTCACTTCCTGGAAAGACAATTCAGGGTGTTGGTGCATATAACGGCGGATTTCCACCATTTCCGGATAAAGGTTTTCGATCTTTTTAAAAAGCTGATCCTGCAATTGATTCACTCCTTATGCGAAATAGTTTGATAATTTAAATAATTATAGCACATAAATTGAATAAAAACCTTTTAGAACCATAGCAAAAGAAGCTCCCATAAAGGAAGCTTCGTATATAAATGGAGCCTTGTAATGGCATCCAGTATTTTAAATCAGGAACATCGCCACGATGGTGGTGACGATCAGGCCGATTGTAACCGGAAGCAGATTCCTTCTAGCTAGTTCAAATGGATCGACTCCGCAAATCGCGGCTGCTGGAATCAATGCCCATGGAACTAAAGTACCGCCGCCGACCCATATGCCAGCAATTTGACCAAGGGCAGTAAGGGTAGCCGCTCCGGCACCTATGGCAGTCGAGAAAATCGCTGCCACCGATCCTGCGAGAGAAATTCCGGAAAACCCTGATCCATCGAGACCAGTAATTGCGCCGACAGCAGTGAGGGTTACCGCACCAACTTCAGCGTTGAGCGGGACAACAGAAGCCAGCGCCACTCCGAGGTCATTTACAATTCCCTGCGAAGTTTTTGGCAGGAATTCCCCGATAATTTTTGTGAAGCCTGAATCACCAAGGTAGAAGAAGGCGGCGATTGGGATGACTGCCCCGAAAACCTTGAATCCAAACTGGAATCCATCGATAAGGTAACTGGTTGTTTTCTCGAGCCCTTTATTTTTATGTGCTGCGATGGAAATGAGAAGAAGGATGAAGATCGAGGTCCCGCCTACCAGTGCGGTTGCATCGCCCCCTTGTAAGTTGAGAATGGACATTGCTGCGACATCTGCTGCAAATAAAATTGGGACCAGAAGGGCGAAAAATTTCCTGGCACCGTCTGATAGCAAGCTTGGGTCACTAGTTTGATCAAGTTCCACTTCGAGTGTACCGCCGCCCTTTAGTTTGCCGTTTTTCATGTCTCTTTTTAATAGATAAAAAGCGGTGACCGTTGTGACTAGACCCATGACAATGACCAGCGGGATACTGGCCTGAACAACCGAGCTGACAGGAATGCCAGCTGCATCAGCTGTCAGCTTTGGAGCTGCCTGGATGACAAAGTCGCCGGACAGGGCAATTCCGTGCCCGAAGAGGTTCATTGCGACGGCTACCCCAAGCGCAGGCAATCCGACTCTGACAGCAACCGGTAAAAGGACGGCCCCCATCAATGCTACAGCAGGTGAAGGCCAGAAGAACCATTAAAAGCACTTATAGACACCACTTAAAAGTGTTGGTATCATTGGCTTTAGGTAATAATACTAACATCAAGGAGTTGACATCGAAGTGGTAACAAACAACAACATCATAAAGAACGTAGCAGTTTACCTTCGTATTTCAAGGGATAAAGGGGAGAACGTTGACACCCTACAAAGTCACAGAGAACGTCTTGTAAGGCTATGTGAGGAAAGAGGATACACTTACACCATATTTGAGGAAATCATATCAGGGCAGGCTAGGATGGAAGCAAGGGAAGCCCTTAATAGTTTATTGGATGATTTAGAGAAATATGATGCGGTTGTTGTTACAGCTATTGACCGTTTAAGTCGTGATTTAGAATACAGTATTCATATATTCAAACGATTAGAAAAAGCAGGTATTCCAGTTATTACACCTGAAAGGATATACACCGAACAAGACTTTACTCTTTACGCTATTGAATCCACCCTAGCACATGGAGAATATAAGCAAATTAGAAAGAGGATGCTTCAAGGTAAAAGGGATAAAGCCCTTAGAGGTGAAATCGTAGCAAGTAGACCACCATACGGATATGATTCCATTCTTAACAAAGATAAGAAGCGAACCTTTGTACCGAATGAAAAAGCCGAAACCGTTAGGAAAATATTTAACCTTGCGATAAATGGATACGGTGGGAAATCAATATCTGATATAACTGGTAAGCCTTATAAATCAGTTCAAAATATATTACGCAATGAAGCCTATACTGGAACAATGATTTACAAAGATATTAGGGTAGAAGATGCCTTTCCTGCTATCGTGGATAAGGATACCTTTAAGAAGGCTGATTATGCTATGAGGGAAAGATTTGCAGGAGATAGGGAACAAAGAGTAAGAACAAAAGGTAAGGTGAGAACCATTCTAAAGGATTTAGTTTACTGTGATAATTGCGGTAGAAAGATTAGTTTTCAGTTAAAAAGAAGAGAAGTATATGAAGATGCAATGGTAACTAAGAAATGTGAATGCGGTATGCCAGGAGTAAAAGAAGAAACATTACTGGCAGAGTTTTACGCACAATTCTATTGGGTTGAACTTCACTTTAGAGAAGAATGGCAGAAGGCACTGGATACACCGTTAGAGGACAAAAGGGGAAACATTGAAGGACAGCTTACCGAACTAACAAAGAAGCAGGAGAAGTTAAACAAAAGGCTTAAGAATGCTAGGGAAATGCGTTTAGACGGTGAACTATCTAAGGCAGAGTTTGAAGAAATTAAAACAGAATCAGAGAATGAACTTATTGCCCTTTCCAGTAAGATAGCCGAATTACAAGATGAATTATCATCACTGGACACCGCTAAGTTATCACAAGGTTATCAGGAGAAACTAAAGCTTATCGGTATGATTAAAGAGGAATTAAATTTGCCTGAAGGTAAAGGACAGCTTAACTATACCAAGATTGAAGAGTGTACAAATAAGGAAGAAGCAAACCGTTTGTTAAAACTCCTAATTGATAAAATTTACTACTTTAGAGGAATTGAAGCTAATGCATTCGGTGAAGAGGAAGAAGTTATAAAATTAACCATAGCCCCTAAGTGATTATACTTAAGGGGTTTTTTATTTCAATTTTACTTCAACTTTCTGTCAGATTAATGAAATAAGGATTTACTGACTAAGTTAACGATGTTAAAATAATTTGTGGCACAAGGAGGGATAAAATGGAAAGAGTCGTTAGAGTTATTATTAGTTTAAGTTTTGTGTTTTATTTATTAGCATTGGTAGTTTTATTATTCTTAGGTACAAGAGGATTCATATTCACAGATTTGTCATTGATAGAATACATCAAGAGGTCTTCGAATTTTGTTCCATTTAAAACGATAAGTACATATATTAAGGCGATATTTGACGGAAGTATGAATATGGATATTCCAATTAAAAACCTTGTTGGTAATTTGTTTATGTTTTTGCCAATGGGTATCTATATCCCTTACTTTATAAAAGGAATATACAAAGTAAGTGTTTTTTCACTTTCAATGACCATATTGTTTTTTGTAATTGAAGTCATACAATTAGTATCAAGAAGAGGTAGTTTCGACATAGATGATTTTATTCTTAATATGCTAGGTGCTTTGATAGGATTTGGAATTTGGAAATCAACTTTTATCCAAAAATTATTGAAACAAAAGTCCAAACACCAATTTCAGTCATAATAGTTATTTTTCATTAAGAACCGTTGAAAGACGGTTTTTTTTTCTGTAATTTTCCCTTTGAAATTAATTATCACTCGAATCGACGAAGTCGATCCATTCATTACCTAAAGATATTTCCACTCT
>NZ_JBIQOE010000057.1:0-10723 GCF_047739415.1 Mesobacillus sp.
CTCTTCTATCATTTTAACGACTTCTATTGCCGCTACACAACCAAGAGGACTTCCGCCAAAGGTTCCGCCAATTTCCCCTATACCTGCAGAATCCATAATTTCAGCCTTTCCTGTAACCGCACTGATTGGCAGCCCGGCAGCAATCGATTTGGACATTGTCATCAAATCAGGAACGACATCGTAATGCTCCATCGCAAACATCTTCCCTGTCCTGCCAAAACCGGTTTGGATTTCATCGGCAATAAAGAGAATGCCATACTGTTTACAAATCCTTTTCACACCTTGAACAAAGCTTTTGGATGGAATATTAAAACCGCCTTCACCCTGAATCGGTTCCATAATGACCGCGGCAATTTCAGTGCCTGGCACCTCGCTAAGGAAAAAGGTCTCAAACTTTTTCAGCATAAAAGCATCGATTTCATCAGGTGCCATGCCTTTTTCCTGAGAATACACAGGGTATGGCCATTTATAGGTTTCGGGCGCGAATGGCCCAAACTGGTACTTGTAGGGTTTCACTTTGCTTGTCAGTGACATTGCCATATAGGTCCTTCCATGAAAGCCACGTTCAAATGAAATGATCCCTTTCCGTCCTGAATACTTCCTCGCTATTTTTATTGCGTTTTCAACCGCTTCCGCTCCGCTGCTAAGAAAGAAAGTTTTTTTATCATGAGACCCTGGCGTGATCCTATTGAGCAATTCCGACAGTTCTATATAAGGTTCGTACATCATTACATGGAAGCAAGGATGAAGATAGCGGTCGATCTGCTCATGAAGTGCGTTCACAACCTCAGGTGGACAGTGACCAACATTCAGAGTGCCGATTGCACCCGCAAAGTCGATGAATGTATTTCCATCCACATCCGTCAATAAGGCACCTTCGCCTCTTTCCGCAAACGACTTGATTGTGTTGAACGGTCCAACAGGAACATTCTTTTCTTTTCTTTCCAGCAATTTCATTGCCTTTGGTCCAGGAATGGCTGTCCTTATCTTGATATCTCCCACTTTTTGACTCCCCCTCATCCTGATTCGCATGTTCAGGTCCACTCTTTTTTATATAGGCATCAGTGCTCTTTTGACAGAACCTCTGAATTAGAAATAGATTAAAACGTTGAACACCCGGAATTTTTATTTCTGCGAAAATAGGCTTATTCGCCGATTTCACACCACTTAAGCAGTGCCATGGCAACGATTTCCGCCGCTTCAAAAACATCTTCAAGCTGGATGTACTCATTCGCCTGATGCGCCGTTTCCGTTACTCCTGGTCCAAAAACCACTACTGGCACTCCGCCGACCTTGGAAAGGATACCACCGTCTGTTGCCCACGGGGACGCTTCGATTAATGGAGACTTCCCCTTAACGTCAATAAAGCTTTTGGAAAGCACATGAATCAGTTCATGTTCAGGGTCCAGGTCGCCAGGCAGCCAGCTTGCACCGAACCATTCAAGTTCAGCCTTGTTTTCTTTTAACCAGGGGTCTTGGCTGCAGACATCGATAATGGCTTCATACATTTCACGCTTTGCCTCTTCCTGTGTTTCATTTGGGGCGACTCCCATCCTGCCCTCAATGATCGCTAAATCAGGTACAGATGACGGCCAGTCTCCAGCTTTAAGTTTACCGATATTGATTGGAATCGGAATGGGAATGCTCTCAAAAAACGGATCTGTGATTCTTTCATTTCTCTGTGACTCTAAGCTTTTCAGTCTATCAATCACCAGCATCGCTTTCTCTATTGCATTGACACCTTCATACCTCGTTCCGCCATGCGCCCCTTTTCCTTTTACAGAAATCCTGAACCACATCGACCCCTGCTGTTTTGGAAAAAGCTTCATATTAGTCGGTTCAGGGATAATTGCAGCATCCGCTTTATAACCACGCAGGACTGAGGCAAGTGTTCCCGCTCCACCACTTTCTTCTTCAATCACACTTTGAAAAATGACATCGCCCTTCAACTTTATTCCTGAATTTTTTATTGCCTCCATTGCCATAAGCAGTGAAGTTGTGCCACCCTTCATGTCCGTAGAACCTCTGCCAAACAACTTGCCGCATTCAATATGTCCGCTAAACGGATCCTTATCCCAATCTTTCGGGTCGCCTGCGGGAACAACATCAATATGTCCATTAAGGATCATCGACTTGCCTCCACCAGTTCCCCTCATGATTCCTACAGCATTCGGGTTTCCACCGAAATCTTTCCGATCAGAACAAAACGCCGGGTGAACAGTCAGTCCGTTATCCCCGATTTCCCAAATATCCATTTCCAGTCCCAGCTCACGGCATTTTTCAATGATGACCGCCTGCGCACCACTTTCATCACCTCTTGTACTTGGTTCCTGGACTAATTTTTGCAAAAGCCGCGTCCCTCTTATTCTGCTTTCCTTAATGTAACTCCTCACCTTTTGCTCAGCAGATTGCACGATATCAGCCCCTTTAATATTCAATAATCCGGATATCCTCGACGATTGAAAAATCGCACGCGGTTTTAGCAGTAACTTCATTGACAGTATGTGGCGCAAAAAGTTCAGACAGAATCAACGAACCTTCATGTATTTTAAAGACTGCAAGATCAGTGATAATAATGTCAACACAGTTTTTGGCGGTCAGAGGCAATGTGCACGATTCCACTATTTTAGGTACACCATTTTTGTCTGTATGGTTCATCAATACAGCCACTTTTCCTGCTTTTTGTGCCAGTTCCATCGCTCCGCCCATGCCCGGAACCTTTTTGCCGGGAACGATCCAGTTCGCCAGGTCTCCTTTTTGGCTAACCTGCAAGGATCCTAGAATGGTAAGGTCTACCCTCCCTCTCCTAATCATTCCGAACGCCACTGCACTATCACAATAAGAGGAACCTTCCATGACTGTAACTGGGAAACCACCAGCATTACACAGGTTTTCATCCTCCAGCCCCTTTTCAGGCGACTTCCCCATCCCAACAATTCCATTCTCAGCATGGAACATCACTCTCGTTTCTTGCGGAAGATGGTTAGGTACTAGAGACGGAATCCCAATGCCAAGGTTGACAACCATACCTGGAGCGATTTCTTCGGCTGCTCGTCTGGCCATTCTATTTCTAACTTCTATTCCCATGCCCATTTCCAATTCACCCCTCCAGAAGGTATGACCATATCGACGAATACACCAGGCGTCACGATTTCTTCTGGATCCAGGCTGCCAAGAGGAACAATTTCCTCAGCCTCCGCTATCGTGAAATTTCCAGCCATCGCTACGAGCGGATTTGTATTCCGCGCACTTTTATCGAAAACAAGGTTTCCGTAGGGGTCTGCCTTTTTGGCATAAACAATTGATACATCTGCAGTCAAAGCTGTCTCAATCAAATACTCTTTGCCGTTCAAGTTCATTCTTTTTTTGCCTTTTGCAACGAATTCGTGATCAACGCCTACATCTGTCAATATTGCGCCTAAGCCCATTCCGCCAGCCCGGATCCGTTCAGTCAGAGTTCCTTGCGGCGAGAACTCGACCTCCATTTCTCCCCTGGTCATCAGTTCGCCTGCTACCGGATTTGACCCAATATGGGAGGCGATGACTTTTCTTGCCTTTCCCCGGCTGACAATTTTCCCTATGCCAATTTCAGGGAAACCTGTATCATTTCCAATCAGCACAAGTTCTTTAATATCTTTTTCAAGAATGCCGTCAATCAGGTCAGGAGGAGTTCCTACTCCACCAAAACCGCCAAACATCAAAGTCATTCCGTCATAAAAACGCTCCATTGCCTGCTCAAGCGTCGCAATTTTTCCGAATGGATTTTCCATCTATTTTTCAACTCCATTTTCATAAGGAAATCCCAGTATTCTATACACTTCTATGAATGTTGCCTTTAGCAAGTTTATTAACTCGTCAATCTCACGCTTAGTGATGGTCAGCGGCGGGGAAATAATCACAGCGTCCCCTGACACTCCATCCAGGCCTGCGCCTGCAGGATACAGCAAGATTCCATTCTCTCTGCCCGCCTTTACAACTAACTCAGTTAACTTCATACTTCGTTCGAACGGGATTTTCGCACCTGGCAGCTTGACAAATTCAAGACCAAGCAGCAAACCTTTTCCACGTACATCTCCTATAAAGTCAAACTGTTTTTTTACCTGATCAAGTTTATTTTTCAGGTAAACCGACTTTGATTCCACATCACTTAAAATGTCATTGTTCTCGAGGTATTCCAGTACTGCCAGTGCTGCGGCACATGATTGTGGATTCGCGCTAAGTGTATGGCCGCTCATAATCGATTTAGAGCCATACAGGATTGGTTCCATGACGTGGTCACTGACGACCGTCGCTGCAATCGGAGCATATCCTGCTCCCATTCCCTTGCCGAGCGCGACAATATCGGGAATGATATTCCAGTGTTCAGATGCCAGCATTGGGCCTGTTCGCCCAAATCCCGTCATCACCTCATCCGCAATGAATAATATATTGTTTTCGTCACAAATCTTTTTTATTGTTTCGTAGTAGCCTTTCGGTGGAGCGATTGCCCCTCCGGCAGCGCCAATCACCGGTTCTGCAATAAAACCAGCAATATGGTCCGAACCAATCCGCTTTATTGCTCCATCAAGCTCCTTCGCGCATAAATATCCGCACTCAGGTGCTGAACTTTGATATGGACAGCGATAGCAATATGGAGGTGAAATCGATGGAAATTCCTCAAGCAATGGAACAAACCTTGCTCTTCTCCCTGGATGTCCTGACATTGAAAGTGCACCAAGAGTGATCCCATGGTAGCTAATCCATCTTGATAGAATTTTTGTTTTTGACTTGATCCCTTTCTCTTGCCAGTACTGAATCGCAATTTTCAGAGCCGTTTCGGTTGCCTCGGAACCACTGTTCACAAAGAAACTCCAATTTAGATCCCCCGGCAAAGCATCGGAAAGTTTTTCTGCCAGCTTTTCGGCTGCCTCACTGGTGAATTGGGAGCGATAAACAAAAGACACCCGTTTGGACTGTTCATGCATTGCCAATATAATTTCTGGAACTCCGTGTCCAATATTTGCCGTGACAGCCCCGGATGCAGCATCAAGGTATTTCTTGCCATCTTTGTCAAAAAGAAAGACACCTTTTCCATAGTCAATCTCTGGATAGCTTTCATCCAGGGCAGGTTTAATCAAGTAGGACGGCTTCATAAATTCACTCCATTCACCGCAATTAAAATTAAATGGACATTCTGTAAATTGTATGAACTGAAAAGGGGAATCTTTCGTGAAGATGTAAAAAATAGTGGTAATGGCATGGGATTTTTGGTCAGGATATATGTGGATAATTTGAGTACTTGAGGACTGCCTACTTTGGATAAATTCTGCTCTTCCGTTGGCTATTTTTGTCCGAACCTAGGGTGACTTCGGACAAAATCTTTCTTACACCAGCTGTTGGGGTGACTTCGGACAATGTCTGCTCTTCCATCGGCTGTTTTGTCCGAACCTGGAGCTACTTCGGACAAAGTCTGCTCTTCCACAGGCTGTTTTGTCTGAACCTAGTGCCACTTCAGACAAAGTCTGCTTCTTTCACGGCTTCTTTGTCCGAATCTGGAGCTACTTCGGACAGCTCTCCTCTCCTTTATTTTTTTCCTTGATATAAAAACAGCAAAATCCAGGCAGAAAAAAAGACACCTGTAAAAGGTGCCATGAAAATTGTAAAATCCTATTCTTCTTGTTCAATAATTATTTCGGTTTGGCCATCCGCCGCTGCTTTTACTGATGCGATTGCCCCGATTGGGACCGTTGCAAATGGCTGGACATGGCCGAAATTGACATTTGCGATAATTGGTATATTTCGCAGCTCTTCCTTACTGGAAATAATCTTTCTTAATGCCTCTTCCGTAATATTGGAATTCTTTTGGAATCGGCCGATCAAAAGAGCTTTTATCGAATCAGCATCCGGAAGATGAAGCAGCGACTGCAGGTCCCTGTCAAAGCTCCTAGAGTGGCTTTCTTCATCGTCTTCAATGAACAGGATACTATCTTTCAAAGAAGGCATAAATTCAGTCCCTTGAAGAAGGTTCATCGTACAAAGGTTTCCGCCGATCAGTCTTCCCTCGGCTTCTCCTTCCTGGAGGATCAGGTAGCCATTTTGTTCGTGAAATGTCCGATTTTCCTGGTCGAGATACCAGGCATCGTCAGACCATGTTTTAGATGGAACCACTTCATATGGAGCATCATTGGTTACTGCCTCCAAAAACGATTCCATCGTATATTCAAGTCCATGCTTAACGCCAAAGCTCGAGAAAAATGGTCCTGAATAAGTCACGAGACCCGTTTTCTGATAGATTGCCAGCTGCAATGCTGTAATGTCACTATATCCGCAAAAAATCTTCGGATTAGCAGCAATCAAATCAAAATCAATATATTTTAGCAATTGATTAGAATTATAGCCGCCGATCGCAGTCAGGATCCCTTTAACATTTGGATCTGCAAAAGCATCATGCAAATCCTCGATTCTTTCTGCTATCGAAGAACTGAAAAACTCGTCATGCGCATCTGCGTTCTTTCCGAATGTCACATTGAAGCCCAGCTTAGTAAGCCTCTCGACAGCCAAATCAAGCTGAGCCTCTTTCAAAATAATCATGCTGGTTGCTGGCGCGATAACCCTTATTTCATCTCCTGGCACTAATTTAGGTGCAAACATACTCTCCCCGCCTCTTCTGTATTTAGGTTTATTTTATCAAAGAAGCGAAAGTGTGTATGCATCTTTAGACAAGTGCAGGCTCTGCTTTCCGGCCAACCCTGGATTTTTCGATTATGTCAGTGGCAATCCATACTCCGCATGCGCTTGCCTGAGCCAGTCCTCTTGTGATGCCGGCTCCGTCGCCGCCAACATACAAGCCGCTGATTTCTGTTTCAAACCGATCATTCAACTTCGGTCTTGCTGAATAGAATTTCGCCTCTACTCCATAGAACAAAGTATGGTCTGAAGCCAGGCCAGGAGTAACTTGGTTTAGAGCTTCCGTCATTTCAATCAAACTCTTAAGCGTGTTATATGGAAGGACAAGTCCAAGATCTCCAGGAACTGCTTCTTTCAAAGTCGGCTCTAAAAATCCTTCTTTAATCCTTTTGTCAGTTGATCTTCTCCCCTTTAAAATATCCCCGTATTTCTGTACAATCAGGCCTCCATTGGAAAGGCTGTTTGCAAGCCTGGAAATTTCATGAGCAAATTCATTCGGCTTGTCGAATGGCTCAGAAAATGTATGTGATACAAGCAAGGCAAAGTTGGTATTGTTACTTCCCAGATTAGGATCTTTGTAGGCATGGCCATTAGCAAGCATGATTCCAGAATGGTTCTCGACAACAACATGTCCGGATGGATTGCTGCAGAAGGTTCTCACACTAGTTCCTACCGATGTATTGAAAATAAATTTACCTTCATATAAATGTTCGTTTATTTCTTCCATGACAACATTTGAGGTTTCAACACGAACGCCAATATCGACCTGGTTATTGATCATTTTGAGCCTACGCTTTTTCAAAATCTGTGTCAGCCATTTGGATCCGTCACGGCCAGGAGCAACTACAACTTTATCAGCAAAAATATGATCACCGTTCCTAAGCTCAATACCTGTGACTTTATGGCCTTCCGCTGTTTTTTCGGTAATCAAATCTTGGATTTCCGTCTTGAACGCCATATCGACTTTATCTTTTAAGTACTCAAAAATATTTTTTAAAATTTCAAGATTCTGTTCCGTACCAAGATGGCGTACCTGTGCTCTGAGCAGCTTCAACCCTGCGGCATAGCCCCTTCTCTCAATTTCGCGGACCTTATCTGTCATCGGATCGGTTATACTTTCAGTTGCACCATGCTTGAGGTTGATTCCATCTACATATTTTATTAGTTCGACAACTTTTGAATCTGGAAGGTAATCCGTCATCCATCCGCCGAATTCACTTGTAATATTGAACTTTCCATCAGAATAGGCTCCGGCACCGCCAAACCCATTTGTAATTGAACATGCCGGCAGGCACCCTGCAAAATCCTTCTTCCCTGCTGCTGGCGGACATTTTTCAATCTTCTTTTGCAAAATCGGGCAGTTCCTCCGATAAATATCGTGACCTTTATCAACTAACAAGACATTCGCATCAGGCATCTTCAACGTTAATTCATAACAAGTAAAAATACCTGCCGGACCTGCTCCAACGACTATTACATCATAGTTTGTATTCATTCAGCATCCCCCGCCAATCAGTTATTTGCTTAACCACTGGTAAATATAACAAACGAAAGTAAGATAGTCAAGCAAAATCACGAACTATAATTCAATATCAATAATATAACGTTCGTATTTAACGAAAAGAAAATAAGAGGCTGCCTGATGTCAGACAACCTCTCAAAGTATTTTATCTCAGCTCATTGTTTTTACCAGTTATAGCTGCAGCATGCACCAATGATGATTAACAAGATAAACAATACAACGATCAATGCAAAACCACCGTATCCGTAGCCAGCACCTGCCACTCCTGCATAAGGATAACCTCCGCCGCAGAAAGTTCCATAAGATGGTCCTGTTGCTGCTGGTGCAGTTACAGGCATTGGGGCATTATCATATCCGTACATTAAAAACCACTCCTCGTTTGTTTTTGAATTGCTTTCCCTTTACGGTATGATATGGGTACTTGACCCGTTTGTGCATTAGCCTATTTTTTGAAATTTCTCGTTTTAAAAAAATGCTCTTTGAACGAGGATGTGGATTTAAGCTAAAATCCTAATAGTATCGTAAAGAAAGTCTTTTTTTCAATGATTCAGAAAAATAGTCTAAAATGGAAATAGAGATTTGATTTTCCGGAGGGATTGCAACAAGAATGAAATTAAGCGCTAAAAAAATTTACAGTATAGTTTTCATTACCGCCGCAGTTATTTCCTTTTTAGCGATAAAATCAGAACATTACCTGTCCGAAGATTTAACAGTATATGAAAAAATCGAATCAGGTTCATCGTTCAATTATTTGATCATCGGAGACAGCATTGGACGGGGTGCCGGCGCAGAGAATAAGGATTTGCGCTGGTACAGCCAGCTAGAGGTGCTTCTTAAGGATTTCAGCGGATCCCGGGCAAGAAGAAATATGCTCGTCCAGAGCGGAGCAACCTCCTTTGAAGGAATTTACAAACTGCAAAAGTCTCCGAAATTCCGTGACATTGATCTTATCCTAATCTTTTTTGGCGAAAATGACCGTAAATACATGGATCCCGAACAGTTTACTTTTTTTTACGAAAAATTGATCCGAGATGCAAAGGAGCGTTACCCTGGCTCAGAAATCATCACCATTATTGAAAGTCCTTTAAAACAAGAACAATTTGCTGATGCGATTAAAAGAGTTTCCACCCATTACGGAGCAAAGACACTGGACATGCGTATTCCTTTCAAGCAATCAGGAATGCTCACAGAGCATCTAACGACTGATATGGTACATCCAAACGGCAAAGGCTATCAGTTGTACGCTACCACCATTCTTGAACTGATCAAGAATAATATTGAAATTGATGCCGAGATTGCCAGTCTGCCAAAGCCCTTAACCAGGGACCAAAGCATATACCTGTATGAAAAGAAGCTAGTAACTGCACGCAAAGGGTTCATGAGAGAAAATGGGATAAATATAAGCAAAAGACCTGGAGATTATCTAGAGTACGACTTCGAAGGCCCTATTCTTGGGGTAAAGGCCATTCGAAGCCTGGACGGGGGAACGCTGAAGGTTTATATTGACGGGAAATATGTCAGGACACTTTCCACCTGGTGGCCTTTTACTCGTGAAAGGTATCTTTATATCGCAAGCGGCCTGGATAAGGGACGTCACACTGTCCGGTTTGAAGCAGCAGAAAAGCCATCTCCAAACAATACCAGTGAAAAGTCAGTCATCCAGATTTCATCGATAATCATCGCCAAGGATAAGAAAAATTAATCATAGAAAAATCCAGTTAAAAAGTGTATGATACTTCCATATGTTTTTATAAGGAGTTTACTATGAAAAGTGTACTGAAAAATTTCATTAATGGGATCCTCACAATTGTCCCAATCATTCTCGTTATCTATGTCATATACAAAACATTCATGTTTTTGGACAGCCTTCTTGGTAATGTTTTGAAGCCATATTTGCAAGAAAGGTACATTCCGGGTATCGGCCTTCTGACGACCCTTGTCCTTATCACCATTCTCGGATGGTTGTCCACCCGATTCATCACCGGAAGTATCATCAAGCTAATTGACAGGCTATTGGAAAAAACTCCTTTCGTAAAGACGGTTTATTCTGTTATAAAGGATACGGTCCATTCCTTTCTTGGTGAGAAAAAGTCGTTTTCCAAGGTCGCTTTGGTTACGATTCCTGGTACCAATATGAAGAGTCTCGGCTTCATTACAACAGATAATCTGAAGGCATTCCATGAGCCATTAGCAGAGCATGTTGCTGTCTACATACCTCAAACATTCCAGGTAGCAGGATTCACTTTCCTGATCCCAAAGACCGAGGTAGAAATCATTGATGTCAAGCCAGAAGATGCAATGAAATTCATCCTCTCTGGCGGAATGACTTCTTCTAATGGACAAAAGTCTGTTAATTAAAGGCTGTTTTTGTAAAGAATGTTGTTAAAATCCTAAAGCCGATTTTAACGTAATATATACCCATTTGCAGGTCGGTATTAAATTTGCATGCTCTTTTCTCATAAGACAACTTTACGAAGGAATATAGGTATTTCAATCCAATTTTGTATTCAATATTAACAAAGTTTGAGAAAAGAG
>NZ_JBIQOE010000058.1:0-27621 GCF_047739415.1 Mesobacillus sp.
AAAACGAGACGTACCAAGTTGACTTGTAAAATCGTAGGGAAGCAGGAAAACTGCCTCCCTTTTCATTTTGGACAGTGAATCCGTCAGTTTTAGGACAATTAGTACCGTCAATTTCCGGACATTGTAGAACGTCATTAACATAAATATATGAAAATTTTAATTTTGTCTCACTGATTTAAGTATACTTAGATAATGAGATATCAATCTGAATTATTTATTCAACTTCCTAGAATTTATGTTATGTAAACTAGAAAACAGGATTTTTATGAGAGGTTAATCTGAGCTCCTCTCCTCCCGATTTTACTAAAGTGAAACACGAAAAATCATCTGCACCTTTGGCTGATCAGTTTTCGTGTTTTTAGTGTGCTTCTATTCCTCTATCTTATGCGAAACAAAATCACTATGTTGATTTACATTTGTGTATGTGGATCTTCCTAAATAAAGCGGAATCGTGAGCGCATCGAAATTTGGCATGCCGTTTTTAAGGAATTTATCTGGATCCCTGTAAAATTGTACGATATTTGCAACGAACCAATCGTGGTCACCATAACTATTGCGGTCTATGACCTCACATTCATATGCTATATATGCATCACGCAGTATCGGTGAATTCGTTGCTGATCCGTGATCGAAACTGATGTTCGCCTTTTCAAATTTGTTCACCTTTGAACCCGAATACACACCTGCTTGCTGAATAAGAGCAGAATATTCAAATGGCACAAAATTAATGGCAAATTTCCCTTCAGATTTTATGAGCTGGTAAGTATGACGTTCACGGCCGATGGCAACTCCGTAAATTGGCGGCTCGTAAGATATGTAGGAATGCCAGCCAGCAGCCATTATATTATTTTCTCCGTTATGACTAACCGTAACCAGTGCGACCATTCCGGGATAGCTATGCATTACAGTTTGATTGATAGATTGAATCATTATGTATGTCCCTCCTTTTATTGTATAGCTCCGTAATTCTTAAGAAGCATGGGCAACTGTCTATTTTTCCTATTTTAATACCATCATATTTTTAGTCACATATCCTATATTGAATATATTATAGGGGGTTGCTCGATGAATTATCCTCAAACTTATCTTCACAGACATGATCAGCAGAATGATGAAAGGGTTATACCTTTGTTGTTCCTTGCCGCTGCCGCACCTGCATTTTATGGCGGTTATGGATTCAGTGGTCCTTGGTATGGTTACGGGCGTCCTGGATACTGGTATGGCCGCAGACCATGGTATGGTTTTGGCAGGCGTCCATGGTATGGATTCGGTCGTCGTCCCTGGTATGGCAGACCATGGTGGTAGGATAGCAATAATACAAGGCTCTCCCTGTTTATCAGGGAGTTTCTTCATTTTATTAATTAAATTAATTCTATTATAGCAAAAAACTGAAATTTCGTATTGCGAAGTAAATTCAAAATCTTTAAAATAAAACAGAATAACTATACTACCTCATGATTAAGGGAGATTTTATGAACCGCAAAGTTTTTCTTTATGTAAAAGCATTTTCTGATCTTGGGACCTTTATGGATTTAATTGCAATTAATGTCTTGATGTATATTGCTACCGGGAGTCCTGCCTGGCTTGCAGCCACGATGGCGTTCAGGACACTGGGCGGAGTTTTATCGAGCTTATTTTCAGGTGTTCTTGCTGACCGTTTTGACCGCAGGAAAATCATGATATGGACTGATGTTTTTCGTGCAATCATCATCCTGAGCTTGATTCCCTTCCCTAATCCGGTAATGATATTGGTTGTCTGCTTTTTGATTGGCTTGACGAGCAGCTTTTTTGCTGTAAGCTACAGTGCGGAAATTCCGCAAATTTTTGGCCAGGATAAAGTTTTAGAGACGAATGCTCTTATTTCCAGACTTACATCAATCAGCTTAGTTTTTGGGTTCATTGGTGCTGGATTGATCACAGATTTTCTCGGTTACCAGGTTACCTTGATTATCGACGCTACTACTTATCTTATATCTGCGGCAGTATTGATCAAAATCAAGTGGCAAACCACTAAGCCTGCAAATTCAGGATTGATCACCAATGGATTTAAACAGAAAGCTTCCCAGATTGGCAGAGATTTAAAAGAAGTATATACTTTCATTCTTTCAGTGCCTATGTTATTGTATGTAAACATTGTTTTCCTAGTTGGTTCATTTGCCGGTGCCTCTCATAATCTGGGTATTCCTTTGTTGGCTGACACAATTGATCCCAGCAAACAAAGCTTGATTTACGGGCTGATTTGGGGTGTCTGGGGAATCGGCTCTGTGTTAGCCACCCTTCTGCTGCCGAAAATGAAATTCCTGCAGGGTAACTACCTGTATCGTACATATTTTCTTGCAGCGATCTTGATGTCAACTGGCTTTATAAACTTTCTGTCAAATTTAAATATCTTGATTGTCCTTATGTTTGCATTCTTTACCGGAATTTTCGATGCCTGCTTCACTACCCTGCACGCGACAATCCTACAGAAAACGGATAATTACATCAGAGGGAGAATATTTGGCGTTGGCATGCTGTTAAAATCATTAGGATTCGCACTTGGCTTTGTCGTTGCCCCAATCCTGTTAGAAGCTCTTTCATTGGCTAAAATGGTCTGGATTTTCCACGGAACCTTGATTACCTCAAGCATTTTAGTGATGTTCTATTCTAATGGGAATAGGAAAAAGTATAAGGAAGTAAATCAAAGTGTATAACTGAAAAAGGAACTCCCGCAAAATCGGGAGTTCCTTTTGTTTAACTTTTAACTTGTGTGTTGCCCATGAAGACAAGAGTGAAATCTTCAATAAAAGCTGGAATGTCTGCTTCCATGCCTATCCAATCCAAATTCTCTTCTGGTTCCTGCTCAGGCTTGGGCCTGAAGTCAGCCATACTTTTACCCCTGGCGCGCCCAACCAATTCAACGGTAACTCGTCTAGGTAGATATTTCACCAGATCTTTGTTCACCAGGGCACTCAAGGTGATCACATCATGGAGCGGCACCCCCTGGATGCCGGGGACATTCTTTTTATACGCTTCAAAGTAATAATCATATACAGGTTTAATTAGATCCTTAAAAGGAGACTGGCTGTTTTGTGAAAGATAGTCTATTACAGCTGGGGGAATAATGGCTTTATTAGTGATATTTAAGGGATGCAGAAAAACATTTCTTGCCTTTTCCAGAACCTGGTTAGCCGCAATCGGATCAGCATAAAAATTTGCCTCGGCTTCCGCTGTGACATTTCCAGGTACAAGGAAAGCTCCACCCATGATATAGACGGCACTAACTGTTTTAAAAGCTTCCTGCCCATAAAGGATAAATGGGATTGCCAGTTCGGTTTGCCTTCCGACTCCGACGATTACTAGATTATTAGGGTACTGGTTAACAATATCAAGGATTTTGTCAATATCATAAACCTTTACTTCTCCCAGATCCTCTGGTGGTCTGATCGGACCCAGCCCCTCTGGTCCATGTATCTCCGGATAAAAGGTAGCAAGTTCACCGGATAAAGGACCTGATGCCCCTGCGATGATTGGTATATCCTCTCTTCCTCCCAGCTGCAATAGATAGGCTGTGTTATTTATCGCCTGTTCTTTTGTGATATTTCCGTACCCGGTAACAACTCCCACAACATTAAGTTCCGGATGAAGCAAGGCATACATCAGCGCCAATGAATCATCTACGCCTGAATCGGTAAACAACAGAATATTGTACATGGCTCGCCTCCTTGTTTTAAAGATGATCTTCCGTACTGCTTTTCATCTAAAAGCTACATTCGTGTTAATCCTAAAAGTAGCTTATTGCTTACCAATAAGCCTCTTTGTTAGTATATGTTTCCAGCATTAATCTTCATTCGGATTACTTAAGAGCATTATCATTACCTTCCGTTCTTTATTGAGAAGGTATGCTTAATGTACTGTTTTTATCTGCTTCTATTGCCAATCGAGATGCAAAATCGTACAATCCAATTCGTGTGATTTATTTGAGAGGAGAAAAATGAGGATTGAAATTTAATGAAAATGAGAAGTTGAGCATCTATAATGGTCTTGCTTCAACTGCAGCTACTAACATGGTTAACAGTTATATCCCTTTGTTTGCAATTGGAGTTTTGGGAGCAACAAACCAGCAAATCGGCTTGATTGTGTCCCTGCCTTCCATAATAGGCATGCTTGCATTGATTCCAGGCACTATTTGGCTTAATCGTGTGCATAGTAAAAAGAATTTTGCTGTAATTTCAACGTTACTTACCCGTTTATTATTCAGCTTGATTCTATTCGTTCCCTTCCTTGGAAGTCCTTATGCAGCATGGGTGCTGGTGATCCTGATTGCACTGCTAAACTTTCCTGGTGCCTTATCTGGTTTGTCATGGCAATCAATGATTGGGGATTTGGTTCCTGAAAAACGCAGAGGGGAATTCTTTAGTTCGCGTAACCGATACAACACGATAGCAGCAATGGCTGTCACATTTGGTACTGGAGTATTCCTGCAGCAATTTGACAAAGATAACGCTTTTCCCTACCAATTATTATTTCATTGCTGCATTTCTGTTTGCAATGTTTGAGATATATTATCTTTTTAAACACAAGGAACCTGAAAGGACTAAAAATGAAAAAGTTACAGAAGAGAAAAGCAAGAAGCTTTCGCTCGCTGTATATAAGCATAAGCCGTTCTTAGCGTTCGTTATTTCTGCATTGTTGTTCGGTTTTTCTGCGCAGATGGCATGGTCTCTGTTCAGCATTTACCAGATTAAAGAGGCCAATGCCACTGCATTGTGGCTGAGCCTGTTTTCTGTCACAAACCAGCTGGCGCAGATCATCAGTATTAAGTGGTGGGCGAATGCTGCTGACCGCAGGGGAAACAACTTCGTTTTATTTATTGCAGCAGCCGGTATGGCCACTGCTCCTGCTTTGACGATGCTTTCAACGAACCTCCTTTACCTAACACTGATTAATCTGTGGATTGGCTTGTTTGTTTCTGGAACCAACCTGCTGTTATTCAACCAGCTACTTAAAGCTTCTCCTGAGACTGACCGTACGAATTATATTGCCAATTATAACTTCCTGCTATCGATTGTAGGATTTATTGCGCCACAGATGGGTGTCATGCTCCTTAATGGCTTTGGTATGAATGCGGCCATGAATCTGATAGCACTGTTCCGGATGATTGCCGCCTTCTCCTTCCTGTTTGTAGCTTTAAAGTTCAAACGTAAAATGATAGCGGAATCTATATAAAGTTAGCCTTTGCTAAAGCAGAAATAGGTCCTTAATGTTTCTGCTTCTCTCATTTACCAGTAAACTTTAACCTTAAATACTATTAGAAATCATTTTTTTTTGGCAAAAAATTGTCTGTCGTCCTTCCTGTTCATCCTCCTCATAAAAGAGAATCTTCCAATCTCCGAATTCTCTTAGCAACTCATTTGATTCCAACTTGTATTGACTTGAAATATGCTCGTTCCCCGCTGCCTTATGTTTGAAGAAGGTTTCGAAGAACAAATATCCATCCTCATTGACCATTTGTTTGACTAATGGAAATAAAGATCGGTCCAGATAATATGTCATTACGGTTAAATCATATTTACGACTGGTTAATTTGTTTTTATCTTTTGTAAGATCGGCTACTTTAGAAGTAATATTCAAGCCTCGCTTGGCTGCCTGTTCTTTTACATAGTTAACAGCCACGTCAGAAATATCAAGAGCTGTCATCTCGTAGCCCAAGTCTGCCAGATAAAAACTATTGCCTCCAAGGCCAGAGGCTAAGTCAATTGCTGTCCCGCCTTTCAAATAAGGAGCGATCTTTAGCAATCTTCTATTTGGTTCTGTAGGTTTATCGTCTATTAACCTATCCATGTATTTTCGATTCCATTTTTCTTTAGCATTCACACTATATCACTACCCTTCGCCTTAAGAAAAATATACCATAGAGGATTTACTCTTTCATTCTCACGATTTATTTTTACAATATTCAGAAAATATATTGCCGTTTCAATTAAATTTAGTCATACTTTAATTGTAACAAAATATTTATAATTATCAGTTATTTTAGTAAGCGCTTTCATTTTCATTATTTTATTTTTAGGAGGAGATGAAATGTCACTAACTCGTAAAATCCTTTATGGTATGGGTTTGGGTATCATTGTTGGACTCATCTTTAATTTAGCCTTGCCGGGAATGTTCGAAACAGTCAATAGCTTCGTTTTGGTCCCTCTCGGTAAAATTTTTGTCAATTTGATAAAAATGCTTGTTGTTCCGATTGTCATAGTTTCGTTGATTCTAGGAACGGCTGGTATAAGTAATCCCAAGAAGCTTGGCAGGATCGGCGGTAAAACAATCTCTTTCTTCTTGATCACCACGGCTATCGCATTAGTTTTGGCGATTGGAATGGCTCTGCTGATCCAGCCGGGTTCAGGCAGCTTCCAATTGGATGGCGCAAGCTTTGAAGCTGCTGAGGCTCCACCGGTCATTGAGACATTATTGAACATAATTCCTGCTAACCCGCTTGGAGCTATGGTCGAAGGTTCAATGCTCCAGGTAATCGCATTCTCGATCATTATTGGCTTTGGTATAGCAAGAGTTGGTGAAAAAGCATCTGGACTGATTAAATTGGTCGAACAGACCAATGAAGTACTAATGTATTTAGTCCAGGCGATCATGAAATTCGCTCCATACGGCGCTTTTGGTTTGATTGCTACAGCAATCGGCAGCCAGGGACTGGAGGCAATAGCCGCGATGGGCAAATATATGTTTGTCGTCCTTTTTGTCCTGCTGCTACACCTTGTTTTCACCTATGGGTCAGCAGTATCTTTGCTCGGAAAACTGAATCCAATTAAATTCATCAAGGAATTCTCACCAGCTATGATTGTTGCATTCAGTACATCTAGCAGTGCTGCTACCCTTCCTATTTCGATGAAAACATTGCAAAATAATCTCAAAGTTTCCAAAAGTGTCAGTGGTTTCGTACAGCCGCTGGGAGCTACGATCAACATGGATGGAACAGCCATCATGCAAGGGGTTGCCACCATCTTCATTGCTCAGGTTTATGGAGCCGAACTTGGACTGGGTCAATTATTGACCGTTATATTGACTGCGACACTGGCAAGTATCGGAACAGCAGGCGTCCCTGGAGTGGGATTGATCATGCTGTCAATGGTATTAACTTCAGTAGGATTACCTGTAGAAGCCATAGCTTTAGTGCTCGGGGTTGACCGTCTCCTTGATATGTGCAGAACCGCTGTCAACATTACCGGGGATGCTGCCTGCGCCGTCTATGTTGCCCGCTCTGAAGGGGAAACTTTCGAAGAAGTTGAAATAGACGAAAATGTTACTGCATAATTCCTAAGCTGTATGAACAGCTGCTCAATTGATTTTGAGCAGCTGTTTTATTTGGCCTTCTTGAAAACTATGATGCTTTCCCTTAAAGTTCATGTGTTTCACAATATTCATCAATTAATTTTTCTATCTGATTAAGTTCGGGTCCTTCCCCATCAAAAGAAAATCTGATCTCTTCGATAAATTCTCCTTTATGGTATACATGAATAGCTCCATCCTGATTGATCACACTATATTCAGGTTCAAATACATAACCACTTCGTTCAATAGCTCCCATCCTTTTATCCCTCCTGCTTTGTATTCCTTTTTTGTATTCCCCATTGAGTGGTGATGATACCACTTATTTAGCCTGCATCCCATGACTGAAGCTAATCCTTTTACAATCCTGATTAAAGGGTAGATTATATACATGTGGCGTTATGCAGATCTTAATGTGAAAAAGAGGTTTTATATTGTATGACCTAAGAATTTCAAGGAGGTTATCTGATGAAAGTACTTGTCGTAGGTGCAAATGGACAGATTGGCAAACAACTTGTTGATCTGCTTAAAGAAAGCAGTGAACATAATGCAAGAGCAATGCTGAGAAAACCGGAACAAATTCCGGAGTTTGAAGAAAAAGGTGTTGAAACTGTAATCGCCAGTCTTGAAGGTAGCGTTGAAGACATAGCATCTGCCGCAAAAGGCTGTGATGCCATTGTGTTCGCAGCAGGGTCAGGAGGACATACAGGTTTGGATAAAACTCTGTTAGTGGATCTGGACGGCGCTGTGAAAACGGTGGAGGCTGCAGAACAGGCTGGGATTGATCGGTTCATAATGGTCAGTGCCCTGCAAGCGCACAAGAGGGAAAATTGGGCTGAAGTCATCAAACCTTATTATGTTGCAAAACACTATGCCGATCGGGCATTGCTGCAGAGCAGCCTGAATTATACCATCGTCCGGCCTGGCGGGTTATTGAACGAACCTGGTACGGGTAAAATTGAGGTCAGTGAGAACCTGACAACGGGCTCGATTCCAAGAGTTGATGTAGCAAAAACCATATTGGCATGCTTGAATGCGAAAAATACATTCAAGAAATCTTTTGATTTAATTTCTGGTGAAACTGATATTGTGGATGCGATAAAAAGCATTTAATTAGCATAAAAAAGAAAGTTTGCCATTGCTGGTAAACTCTCTTTTTTCTTATTCAGCTCATTCTGATGTGTAAAAGTTATTATTATCATTCATTTGGAAGGTTACTGCTGGCAACTGAATATTTTTATCCACAAAAATTGCTGCTACCATATGTCTTAATTTACTTTCGATCTTCTCTTTAATTTCAAAGTTAACGACCGGAATTTCAATCTGGAATTCCATTGCCCTGCTATTGAAATCTATGAAACGGATATCAGGTTCCGGATAATCAAGGATTCCCTTTTCATTTTCCTTAATTTCATTTACTGCTTGTTCAAGTAGAGCCTGTACCATATGAGTATCTGTCCCAAAAGCTACACTAACCTTTACCTGGGCCATCATTCTTGCACTGGTTCGGTTCTTGACGATCTGTTCGATAAAATACTGGTTAGGAACAATCAGTGTCCCTTCCTTTGCAGTTCGGATAATTGTGGATCTTAAGCGTATTTTTTCAACACGCCCGACCTTATCATTGATTTGAATGATTTCCCCTACCTCAATCGGTCTTTCAAACAAAATAATGATACCTGATACAAAGTTACCAGCAACATTCCTCATACCAAAACCAATACCAATGCCAAGGACTCCAAAAACGGCCCCTATCGCAGTCAGGTTGATGCCGACACTGGTCAGACTTACAGCCAGTGCGGCAAACATAACGGTATAGTATATGATTTGGTTGAAAGTGTAGCCCAATCCTCTGTCCACTCCGTAGTAATCGTAGACCGAGGATAAAATATACTTATTGAAAAGCTTAACTAACCTGTGCGCCAGCGAAACGATCAGGAAGGCTATGACAATCAGCAAGATTGTCACCTTTACTTCTCCATGGGTATATAGCGGTTCAAATAACCATTCGTTCTTTGAGAAGGTTAATAGGAGTAAAATGATAATCCCATAAAAAGTTACCCAGTCCGCAAGCGAATCGATGATTGGAAGAGATCTTTGGAAAAATCTCGAATCTTTGGCAGCGGAAAACTTAGCAACCCTTTTTATTAGCCAATTTCCTACTATTATGATCACTAAAAATACAGCAAGTCTAATAATATCCTCGCGAGAAATGTCCCTAATAAAAGTATCTACCATGTGTACCACCTGCAATTTCAATATATCTGTCTATTCCTGTAAAACGTGCAGATTAAACTTAACAGGGATACAAGCACTGGAGCTGCCCGTTCCCAAAACAAAGTTAATCATGTAACCCATATAAAAAGAGACTGCCTAGGCAGCCTCTAGGAAATGTGTGAATTTTCACTTCGAGAATTGTCCGCCCAATGAAGTCAAAAACCGATCACCGGTCTCCGCTGCTTGTTGGGGCTGACCAATGTGCTTCCGCTTCTCGTGTTAATCTATTGGTGATAAAGCGGTCGTTTCATCGATAAAAATAAAGGCATCATATCTTCTGGCAACATAGGATGAAACATAATTACCCAAGTGTTCGAGCTCAGGATCATAGACGACCCCTATGGCTCGATGGCCTAAAACACGATCAAAGTCTCTTTCGTTTTCCTGGTTGAATAAAATATATTTATCGAATGCTCCTGCCTGGTGCAGAGCATCCTCCCAGCTTTCATTCTGGGCTTCAGGTACCTCCATCACATCAACGGAACCGCCCCATTGATCAGACGCAATCACTGTGCCGTGGTGTGTCCCGAAACCAACTGCGTAAACTTGCTGCCCATATTTTTCTCTTAGAATTTGTCCTACATTTATCATGCCTTCATCTGCCATATCTGTTGCCCTTGCATCTCCAATATGGGTATTATGCTCCCATATGATTGTTTTGGCACCCTCCCCATGGGAATGCACGACTTTTTCAAGAGCGCTCACCATATGGGTATCACGGATGTTCCAATCCTCTGCACCGCCTTTGGCCATTGCCCGGTAGTAACGTTCAGCGTCTAGCATGACAAGGCTGTTAACCTCCAAATTCAAGTCACCCTCCTGCTCTTTTGGGTAACTCTTCCGTTTTTTCTGAAGGTCAATCAGGACCTTTATGACTTCCTCTGTACAACTTTCTCCATAATAAGCTGATGAAATCGCATAATTCTCCCCTCGTCGATCAAAGGGTTCGAAGCAGGAAAAATCTTGCTTCGCCGACTCGACATCATCTGGCGATATTTTTTCAAGCAGCCTGATGATTTCTTCCATTGACTCCCAAAGACTGTATACATCAAGACCGTAGAAACCAACTGGTTTTTCTGCAGACTCATTATAGTTTTTTAACCAACTTACAAGTTCAAGTATTTCTTCATTTGCCCACATCCAGGAAGGCCAGCGGTCGAAATCTTTAAGTGCTGTATGAGCGTCGGTGTCACGATACCCTTTAATATATTGATTCACAGTGAAACACGATGGCCAGTCACCTTCTACAGCAATAAAAGAAAACCCATGGTCGGCAATCAATCTTTTACTGATTTCTGCCCTGATGGTATAGAATTCCGAAGTTCCGTGAGAAGCTTCTCCCAGCATCACATACTGTTTTTCTGCTGCAGCTTCTACAATTGCGTCAAGGTCATCATATGTATCAAATCTTACTGCATGATTTTTTATAGATTGGACTAGATTGCCCTTTGAAGTCATGGTGCACCTCCAATTTTATAGCGTTGTTTTCGTTTTGCATGATGAATTAGATTGAACTAGTATATTGGCTATCTGATATTTCATTGTTCTTTTGGCTGAGACTATTATTAATTTACCCCTTCTTGCTGTAAGAAATCTGTATTCTGGAAAATTTAGAGGGATTTGAATTAGCACATAGAAATATATAGTAAATAATATTAGGAGGTTAAAAATGGAGTTTAAAGATTATGAAGAGTTCTGGCCTTTCTATTTATCGCAGCATAGTAAACGTTCAACACGAAGATGGCATTTTGTTGGTACAAGTTTCGTTTTTATATTTTTGATCGCTGCTCTCATTACGTTTAACTTCTGGTTAATATTGTTGGCTCCAGTCACTGCTTACGCGTTCGCCTGGTTCAGCCATTTCTTTATCGAAGGAAACAAGCCAGCAACATTCGGTCACCCAATTTGGTCACTCCGTGCAGATTTTCGTATGTACCGATTAATCTTGTTAGGAAAACTGGAAAAGGAACTCGACAAATATAAATTGGCAGGTTAAATTTTTTCAAAAAACAAACAAACCCATTCCTATGCAGAATGGGTTTGTTTGATGAAACAATTTAAGCTAAATCAACATTATGGTATACCTGCTGGACATCCTCTAAATCTTCCAACGCATCAACTAGCTTTTCGAATTGTTCCTGCGATTCTGGGTCCAGAGCAACTTCATTCTGAGGCAGCATTGTCAGTTCAGCAACAGTAAAATCTGTGATACCTGCATTCCTGAATGCCTCCTGGATTAAGTGGAATTGTTCAGGCTCACCATAAATAATGATGGATTCATCTTCTTCAAGGATATCGCGTGCATCAACATCCGCTTCCATCAATATTTCCAATGCCTCATCAGCAGACTTTCCTTCAAATCCGATTACTGCAGTTTTGTCGAACATATAAGATACAGATCCAGCTACTCCCATATTGCCGCCGTTCTTTCCAAAAGCAGCTCGCACATTGGAAGCCGTACGGTTTACGTTGTTTGTAAGTGCATCAACGATCACCATGGATCCATTAGGACCAAATCCTTCGTATCGAAGCTCCTGATAATTTTCTTCGGCTCCGCCCTTGGCTTTATCGATGGCACGGTCAATAATGACTCTTGGTACATTATATGTCTTCGCTCTTTCAAGGACGAATTTCAGTGCCTGGTTGGATTCTGGATTTGGTTCACCTTGTCTGGCTGCAACATAAATCTCAAGCGCGAATTTTGAATAAACCCTGCTTGTATTTGCATCCTTGGACGCTTTCTTTTCTTTAATGTTGTTCCATTTACGACCCATAAATTCCACTCTCTTTCAACTTATATCAGATAGCTGTAATGTTTATATACATGTAGCAGCTGTAGCTCACAGATAATATTATACCTTAAATGGAAGATTTGTTAAGAGGTTAGTATACGTTAGAAGTAAAGTGTACATGATCCATTAGGCACTGTTGGAGCATGAAAAAGAATACCAGGATGAAAAATGAGTCTTAGTAGGTGTTATTGGAACATGAATTCAGTTACCGTATGGAAAAAGTGTCTCAATATCGGTTATTGGAACATGAAATTTCCCCTCACTTCTAAAGCATTTCTTCCCCAATTAGTTCATAGGATTTTATACGGTCCTCTGGTGAATATGTGATTGTCAGAATCATTATTTCATCAGCGTTATACTTCTTATGCAAATCAATCAATCTCTCTTTTACTTGGCTTGGATCCCCTATAATCATTTTTCGCTTCATGTTTTCTACAGTTTGATTATCATCTGCCGTTAGCTTGTATTCCTTTGCGGCTTCAATCGAAGGTACACCAGAAAAACCTTCTCCTTTTCCCTGCTGGATGTTCCATATTAGTGAGCTTAATGCAATTTCCTCCGCCTGTTCCGTGGTTTCAGCACAAATGGCCGAAACCGTCAAAATGGATTGCGGTGTTTTTGTGCTTCCTGGCATGAAAGAGTCATAGTAGACTTGCAAAATGTCTTGAGGATCCTTGTCGCTCATAAATAAACCGAACGCATAAGCCATTCCGTACTCAGCTGCGAGCATTGCGCTTTTTTTGCTTGTTCCAAGAAGCCATGGTTCTGGACGGACATCTGGTAAGGGAGCTGCCTTTATTTTTGCTGATTCGCTTCCATCTGGCTGATCATTATTTATAAAATGAAGCAATTCTTTCAATGATTCTGGAAGTTTCCAAACGTTTCGCAGGAAGTTATCTGACAAAGCATTGGTGACTTCAGCAGAACCGCCTGGAGCCCGGCCGATTCCGATATCAATCCTGCCTGGGAACAATGTTGCAAGCAAATTATAAAGCTCCGCCACTTTGTACGGTTTGTAGTGTGGAAGCAACACAGCGCCAGAACCTATTCGAATTTTGCTTGTCCTTGCCCCGATATAGGGCAGCATGACCTCGGGTGCTGGACATGCCAAACCAGGTATATTATGGTGCTCAGCGATCCAGTAACGCGTATACCCTAATTTCTCGGCTGTTTGCGCAAGTAAAACGGATTGCTCCAATGCATCTCTGGCAGTCTGCCCCGTCGATATCGGAGCCTGGTCAAGTATGCTTAACTTCATGGCTTACTCCTTTATTTCCAACAAGCCTAATTTGAAGGTACCGACCTGTCCGCTTTTATATAAATTCGTAACAGAGGTCGAGTACTCGACGATTTTCCCTCTAAAGGCTACATCTTGCGCAGGAACGTGCACATCAAATTCGCCTTTATATAATAATGTGGTGACATCATGATAGTCTTCGCTTGTAACGGGAAAATGGGCTGCAATTCTCCTTAGTCCGCTAGTATTGTCCATTTCAAAATGACTGATTACGATTGTATGTCCATCTAAAACGATTCTGTCAACCAAAATATCCACTCCTATACACTTGCTGAATTACATTTTATCACTCATGAACATTAAATAAAAAATGCCTGCCCTAAGTGGACAGGCTTCTCCGATTCGTTATATTTTTGCAAGGAAATCTTTCATCACCTTAACAAGTTCTTCAGGCTGTTCATACATGCTCATATGACCGGCATTTTGAATGACTTTCTTTTCGATATTTTGTCTCGATACAGTAAATGTTTTTTCAGGAGGGATAATTTGGTCCTGTTCACCAGCAATCAGGAGCACAGGAAGTTCCGTTTCCTCTAACACTTTATTCCTCTCTGGTCGATCCTTCATCGCCATCAATGCGCTGACAAGCCCTTCCACCTTGGTCATCATGCCAATTTTGACTGTCTCTTCCATTTCCTTCGCATTCGCTTCTGTGTTATCAGGAGAAAAGAGCTTCCTGGAAAGTCCTTCGATAAATGGTCCAGCACCCTCTTCCTGGATTTTCTTTGCATTGTTTTCCCGGGCTTCCTTCGCTTCTTCTGAATCAGGATTAGCCGTGGAGTGTACCAAAGAAACCCCTTTTAAATACTGTGGGTATAGCTCGGCAAATGCCAGCGTGATATATCCGCCCAGTGAGTGACCGAACATAGTTACTTGATCCAACCCTAACTGGTCCAATAATTCTTTAATTGTAATGGCCATATCCTCTATGGAATATCTGTCCTTCCCCATCCCTGACTCTCCATGTCCAGGCAAGTCGAGTGCAATCACCCTGTGCTCGCTGGCCAATTGAGGAATGACTTTTTCCCAATAGTCCTTGCTGCCGGCAAATCCATGTATGAGGAGAATTGGATCACCTTTGCCTTCATCATAAAAACTCATTTCCGTGCTCCCAGCTCTTACTTTCTTTGAGTCCATATCCTTCCGCTCCTATCATTAAGTATATTTATTATATTCCCTGATTCTCGTTTATTAATCTATTGCTGAAATCGATAGGCTGATATTTCCACAGCTATAAAGGTGTATTCTCTGTTACAATTTTGAGGTTGATAAAACACAGGAGGATACCCTTATGAGAAAACGTTTCCTGCCTCTGATGATTGTTTTACTCACCTTCATAGGCGGTTTTATAACTGGAACATTATATTCAAATACGCAAAAAACCAAAACGATCGCAACCACTGCTGGAGCTGCGCATTCAAGCAAAATACCTGGAGTTAAAAAAGAACCACAATTGAAAAAGCAAGAAGCAAAGGTTTTGATTGGCTATGTTCAGGATTTCAGGAAGCCAGAAGAGATCGATTATAAAAACCTGACTCATGTAATTTTTTCCTTCGCCCATCCAAACTCTGATGGCAGCCTGCTAATGAATGGAGATCAAGCTGTCAAAAATTTAAGGGCGATTGTTACTAACGCGCAAAAGCACGATACGAAGGTTATGCTGGCAATCGGCGGCTGGTACCATATCAATGGCGGAGAATCCTATGATTATTTCAAGGCAGCCATTTCAAACTCTGCCTCAAGAAAAAAACTAGTTCACGAGCTTGTTAGTTTTGCAGAAAAAGAAAAGCTGGATGGCATAGACATCGACTTTGAGCATCCTCGCTCAACAGAGGATGCGCGATATCTCGCTGATTTCGCAAAAGAATTAAGTGAACAGCTGAAACCAAACGGAAAAGAACTGTCTATCGCTGTAAATGCCAAGGTGCACAGCGTGACAGGGACTGAAATTCACTCTGTCGTGTTTGAGCCATCCATGTTCAAGTACTTTGATCATGTTAATTTGATGGCTTATGATGGTCAATGGGATGGAGAATATAACGCTGCGAATTTATCGCCTTACTCTTATGCTGTTAATATAGTGGCTTACTGGACAAAACTTTTTGACCAGTATGGATTTTCAAGGGAGAAGCTCGTCCTGGGTGTGCCGCTATATGCGCAGCCAGAGGACCCTGCGATTAAACAGGTGTCATACGAAGCTCTTATCAATCATCACCCTGCTAATGCCGGAAAGGACAAGGTCGCAATGAATGGGACAACATACCATTATAATGGCCATTCCACATTGAAAAAGAAAACCGACCTTGCACTCTCACAACAGTTGGGCGGTATGATGCTATGGGAATCGGGTCTTGATGCAAAAGGGAATGACAGTGCCACAGCATTAATTGCTGGAGAACTAAAAAAACAGGAAGATCCTCGATACTATATCAGGAAATAATGAAGGAAGCCGCAAATGGCTTCCTTTTCTTTATGGGATCCTTGGACACCGTTTAGTTACTGCATGAATAAGTTAGCAGTAAAGAACTAAATGGTGGTGAACTGATGAATGAGATTACCAACTATTTTGTCCGGACCGGTGATTAGAAGGGCTGAGCCTTCTTCCATATATATTTGGATTGCCTTAAGCCGTCAGATTGAAATCGACGCACAATTATTTCAAATTGATATTACTGGTACAGACGAAGAAAACAAGTATCTTCCTTTAGAAATCCATACTGAAACCCAAATCTTTAAAGCAGGAGAGCAGTTATTTATATATTTGGTCAAAATCTCTCCCACCCATTCGCATTTCCCTCCCTTAACCCTCCTTGGTTATGATTTAATTTTTAAAAGAGGACGATTTGTCAAAAATCTAGGTAGTTATAATCTGCTCAACCCTGATAGTCCTCGTTCAATCGTATATGGAGATTTAAAATATCCTGCGTTTTACTTAAACCATGAAAGCGAGCCTACAAACTTGCTGTATGGCTCCTGCCGAAAGCCGCATGGACATGGTGATGATGCCCTATTTGCAGCAGACGTGCTCGTAGAAAATAAACATCTTGATCTTTCTGAGAGACCGAATGCCTTATTTTTAATGGGAGACCAGATTTATGCTGATGATGTTGCAGATCCTCTCATTCCCATCCTGTCTCAACTTGGCAAGGAATTGATTGGTGACAACGAAATCAGCAAATTAAATGAACTACTGCCAGAGAACTTAAATACCCGGCTCGACCAGGTGAATGGACGGCAATTCCTGATCGAGCATCTCGCCAACTTTTCTACCAGGAAGGGCGATAACCATCTGATCACTTTTGGTGAATATGCAGCCATGTATTTATTCAGCTGGAGCCCGGAAATTTGGAATTACATCCATGAGAATGAGCTGCTCCCTTCCTTTCAACAGTTACTGGAAAGTAATAAACTTCATATTAAATTGGATAAAGATGAAAAGAAAAGAACGAAGGAACTGTCGATGTTGAAAGCAAGGTTTGATGAGCAAATGGAGAATATAAGGGAATTCGTGGTCTCACTGTCTGCAGCAAGACGTTTAATGGCTAACACGCCAACCTACATGATCTTTGATGATCACGACTTGACAGATGATTGGAATATATCCGAAAAGTGGACTTCTTCGGTCAGAGAATCCTCTTTGGGAAAACATATCATCGGCAACGGTCTTGCAGCCTATTGGTTTTTCCAGGGGTGGGGTAATGAACCGGAAGGATTTGACCAGACATTTTTCCAAAATGTAAATAGTTATCTTGCCTCAACCAGCATTGATTCAGCTAGTTATAATGATGGGTTGAATTATCTTTGGGATTATCATTCCTGGCATTTCATCGCTCCTACCGTCCCGAAAACAGTCTTCCTTGATACAAGGACCCAGCGTGAGTTCGATCCAAGGCCAAAGGCAATTAAACTGGGCAGAATGATAGAAGAAACGACGCGCACTCCCCTGTTGATCAGCAAAGAAGGCTGGGAGGCTATTTCACGAAAATTGATTCAAAGCGGCTGGAAAAGCAAGACTCCCCTGAATATAGTTTCACCAACTCCTTTTTACGGAATGGGATTAATCGAATCCTTTCTCCATAAATATGTATATCCATTTAAAGTTTTAGGCTTCCCTGTCCAGACAACATTTGATTTCGATGGATGGAAGTACAATGGAAAAGGCTTTCATTCGTTTATATCTCAAGTTGCCAGTTGGGATCCTGCGTATTGTATTTTGCTGTCCGGTGATGTGCACTTTTCCTCCTCCGTTAAATCAGATGTCGAGTTTAGTTCAGGAGAAAAACACTCCTTTTATCAATTCACAAGCAGTCCTATTCATAATGAAAGCTTTACAGGATTATGGGGTGTCTTAATGAAATCAGTGCTTTGGCTCAACGCTCGCAAACGGAGAGAACAGAATCTTTACCGCAGCTGTGGGGAAACTTACACTCTCACCCTTGGAAAGAGTAATGTGAATCCAAATAAAGGGCTTTTATGGGAAGAAAGTATACAATACTATACTTTTGAAGATGGCAGCATTGCCGAAACGAAAAACTCCATCGGTTACCTCAAGGTTGAGAAAAGCAAACTTGAAAATACCTTGTTAATGACAGTGGATTACGATGAAAACGTTGAATGAAACAGGGGATCTCTTTATATCTTTTGAATGACAGTCCATTCTGATTAAAACCTCAGAAGCATCAAAATCGTACTTTGACGCGAAATAACCCAGGGGGGCATACCTCTGGGTTTCCTTTAATACTGTTTTTTTTAGAGGAATACTTGCTAGTGTAATCAGGGCTTAACGTGAAAAAATAAAGAGCTACGAGCTAATCTCTTCAAACTCTTTAATTTTCTCGAGCCTTTCTACAAGCACCATGCACTTTCTGTCGCCAATTTCATAGATATACATTTTATGGCCATTTTCCTTAAGGAGCTTCTTGAATTGGATCTCGCCCGATAAGTCATACCCGTTGGCTAAATCCGAAATCTTTTTATGTATTTGCTCCCTGCTTGGTTCATTAGTAGATGCTATTTTAATAGGTATCGGAATCCCCTTTATTTTAAAGGTAACCAGGACGACGCTATCCAATTGAATCAACTCCTTTCAAAAACAATTCGACAAACACGAATAATTTCCTTCTATTTACATGTTTTTTTGCCATAATTGTCTTTTGGTAATATTTAATACCAAAAAAGGAGCGAGGCTTAAACCTCCCTCCTGCCCATTATTCTTCTTCATTGATCAATTCATCAAATGCTGAAGACACCTTTTCAAATTCGTCATCAGATTCAATTGCTGCAAAATCTCCATCTTCGTCTACTTTCAAGAAAAAGATATCAATATCTTCGTCCGTTTCTGTCTGAAGATCTTCGACAAAGCTGACTGCTGCATAGTCAGCCCCTTCAATCGTCAACGTACCGATCACCTCTACCTCTTGCTCCACATCATTCTCGTCACTAATTGTGAATACTTCGCCAACTTCAAGTTTATCCATCGATAGTCCCTCCTGTCTGTTTTACACAGCATAGTATCTCAAAACTATGCAGTCTACATTCTGTTTAAGACTAAGTTAAAAAGAAATATTTAGCCAGTATAAAGCCTATTTACCAGATAAAAAAGATGCTATTTTGTCTTTAGTATCTTGAAAAACCTGCCGTCCCAGATGCTTTAGTTCTGCCATATTAGTAAAATCATCAAAAGGGACTTCTTCTGATAGCTCTGTATTCAGTCTGAGATAATGATCGCCTAGCAAAAGCCGACAGTGATAAGAAACTGATTCAGAGGATAAATCCATAGCCAGATCCAATAGTTTTGGCGTAACCTTTAAAGTTGGAAAATGGAAAGGCAGCCATTGCCGGATGCCCCAGTACTTTTCCTCACCTATGGAAAAATCGATATTCTGTTGGCCAGTTCCAATTGATAGTATATGGATGTCGGCTAAGTCGGTTTTAAAGTGGTGCAGGGCTTCCGTCACACAAACCAACGATGGATTATTAGCCCATAGTCCTCCATCGATAGATAAATATTGATTGTTTACATTATTGGGTGGAAAGTAGATTGGCGCTGAACAAGACGATAGTACAGCATCCCACAACTTTATAGATAACTCATCCTCGGAAGAGTAACCAAAGTCTGTTCGATGAACATAAGGTTTTCCATGTGTTATATCAACAGCGGGTATCAACAAAGGCTTTTCGATATCACCAAGAGTAATTTCCCTGAAGGCCTGTTTTAACAGCCGACGTAAATACCTGTCACTATAAACACTTTTGAAAAGACCAATCTTGGCTTTTCGCACAAAAATCTTTTCACCATAAGTCTCGTACCTGCCCATCACCTCATCCATCGATGTGTTCAAAGCAGCTGAAGCAGCAATGATTGATCCTGTACTTGTGCCTGAGATCACATCAAAGAGTTCACCCACAGGCTTTCCAAACTCTTCCTCTATCGCTTGCAGGATAGCAATCGGGAAAATGCCTCTTATACCGCCACCATCGATGCATAACATTTTCATGAGATTCCCCCGATTCGTCCTTAATGCTATCATTCTTCCCATTCTGCCAGGACAATATAATCAAACCATAAAAGCCAAAAGAAGAGCTGCCCTTGAGAAGGCAGCTCTTCCGAAATAATCTTATTATGATACTTTATCTTTATCCTTTTCATGATTGAAGGAATATTCTTCTTCCCAGTATTCAGCATTTTTGATGCCGAGTTTTTTGGAATTGAAGACTGGATCAAGTCCTTGCTTTTTCTGTTCCTCATAATCCTTCAAGGCAATTAATGCTGGTTTCGCGAGCAGGACAATGGCAATCAGGTTGAGCCATACCATCAATCCCAGGCCAGCATCGCCAAGAGCCCATGCGAGTGACGCTTCTTTTACCGCTCCATAGAAGACAGCACCGAGGATTACAACCTTGAGAATGAGCATTGGAACTTTGCCGTCTCTGCCTCTTAGAAGATAAGCAATATTCGTTTCAGCCATATAATAGTAAGCCATGATTGTTGTGAAAGCGAAGAAGAATAGTGCTACAGCAACGAATTCTGCACCGAACCCAGGAAGAACCGCATCTACTGCAGCCTGTGTATATCCTGGACCTGCTTCCACTCCCTTAAGGTTTTCGACAATGAATGCCCCGTCAGCACCAACCGTATTGAACATCCCTGTGAATAGGATCATGAAAGCTGTTGCGGAACAAACGAATAATGTATCGATGTATACAGAGAATGCCTGGACCAAACCTTGTTTAGCCGGGTGTGATACCTCTGCAGCAGCTGCTGCGTGTGGGCCAGTACCCTGACCAGCTTCATTGGAATAAATACCGCGTTTAACACCCCATGCAATCGCGCTGCCAAGAATACCGCCAAACATTGAGTCAGCACCGAAAGCACTTTTGAAAATCAAGGAGAAAACAGCAGGAACTTCTGAGATATTCATTCCGATAATGACTAGGGCGACAAGGATGTATCCAACAGCCATAAATGGAACTGTATATTGCGCGACAGTCGCGATCCTTTTTACACCTCCGAAAATAATCAGTCCTAGAAGAACGATTACAACTAGACCTGTCACTGATTTGCTTACGCCAAACGCGTTCTCTAAACCAAGCGCGATCGAGTTAGATTGAATGCCTGGCATCAATATTGACATTGCCAGAAGAGCTGCTATGGCAAACACAATAGCAAACCATTTGATTCCAAGACCTTTTTCGATGTAGTATGCAGGACCGCCTCGATATAGACCGTCTTGCTTAACTTTGTAGATCTGGGCTAATGTTGATTCTACGAAGGCACTTCCTGCCCCGATAAACGCAATAGTCCACATCCAGAAAACCGCACCAGGACCACCCATTGCGATAGCCGTGGCAGTACCTGCGATATTACCTGTTCCGACCCGGCCTGATAAAGCGATAGATAAGGCCTGAAAAGATGAAACACCAGCATCGGAACTTCTTCCTGTGAACATAAGTTTAACCATGTCTTTCAGGAGTCTAACTTGCAGAAAACGTGTCAGGATTGAGAAAAGCAAGCCGATTCCAAGAATGATGTAAATGACCGGATTGCTCCACAAAATCCCATTTAGCCAAGAAACAAAAGCTTCCAAATGAATCCCCCTTTACAAATTTGATTTCTTTCTATTTTGAATTATAAGATAATTCAGCCCGAAGGACAATCAAAATGTGATATTTAACAGGAAACAATTTATATATCTGTATAAAAACAGAGGTTCGAGTATTCAATTTGCTGGTTTCCTGCAAACCTGTACATAGCTTTTGCGGGGGCGGTTCGGCTAGGATTCCCTTTCTCATTCAAATCTTTATGCTTATTGTTCGGACAGGTCTTCGCTGCTGATCTCTAAAGTTGTCCGAAGTTGCCCTATGTTTGGACAGGTTTCCGCTGGTGAACTCTAAAGCTGTCCGAAGTAGCTCCATGTTTGGACAGGTTTCCGCTGCTGTACTCTAAAGCTGTCTGAAGTAGCTCCATGTTCGGACAGGTTTTCGTTGCTGATCAGTCAAGCTGTCCGAAGTAGCCCCATGTTTGGACATGTTTCCGCTGGTGAACTCTAAAGCTGTCCGAAGTAGCCCCATGTTTGGACAGGTTTTCGCTGGTGCTCTCTAAAGCTGTCCGAAATAGCTTCATTTTCGGACAGCTTTCCCAGTTGATCTCTATACCGGTTAGAAGTTGCATCATGTTTGACATCTATTCGCTGATTTCCAGCAAGCCTGTCAAAAGATGGCCATAAACGAAAAAAGCGAGAGACAACTGTCTCCCGCATTGTTACTTATCAGGAATTAATGTCCGCTCTCTCTCGTAAAATCGGAAGTGTACAGCAGCGGAATGAACCTCCAGATTTTATGATTTCTGTTATATCCACTTCAATTACTTCGAACCCTTTGCTTCTTAGCTGTTCATTTACTCCCTTATTCACAGGCAAGCTCAGAATTCTCTTATTTCCAATGCCTAGCACATTCGTTCCAAGTGTAAATTGTTCCTCCTCGCTCACATCAATTAAATCATATCTCGAACTGAACAGTTTAATATCTTCCTCTGTCAAAGCAGGTCGATAGATTAATGCAACTTCCGGGGAAACGACATTGAAAACACAGTCAAGGTGCAAATACTCTGCTTTAAAGGGAATGGCTCTAACTTTAAAGTTCGGGAGCAATCCTTGTAAATGATCTGCAGCTTGTTGGTTTGTCCGGTTACTTAAGCCCACATAAATAGTGTCTTGATCGATAACTACGTCCCCGCCCTCGACCTGATCACCAATTAAATTATAATAGGATATTCCCTCATCCTCGAGCCACTGTTTCAGGACATTCTCCTCGCCCTTTCGTACTTCGCTGGCCATATCCGCAACAAATATCGTTTGGCCGAGTGTAAACCCAATATCCCTTGTAAATACTTGCTCAGGGTATTTCTTATGGTATGGGAGAAGGATTACCTCCACCCCGTAACTTTTTAAAGTGTTCACGAATTCATTGTGCTGTTCCAAGGCAACTTCTATATGTATGCCTTCATCCTTGAAATGTTTCTGTGTTTCATTTATTACTTCACGAATTGTCATATACTGTGGGCTACAAAGAATGACTTTCTTAAGTGCGTCATATTCATTTATGACATACCCTCTATTTTCGGGCTGCTGATTCTGTTCCATCCTCATTCCTCCTTATATACAAATCATTTTAGGTTTTCCGGATTTTACTTTAATCATAACTTCACTTTAAAAAATCCTGTCAGATATCCTGACGAACCTGCTGACTTTATTACTGGAACTCTTTACGCTAATGAAAAATATAAAATCGTTTCACGAAATGAGGAGAGGAATTTGGAAAAACAGAATACTTCTGATTTGGCACAATTGATTATCATGATTGATCTTTTTCGGGATGAATTGTATGAAGAACTTTTGAAAAGACATGGTAAGCACGCTTTAGAAATATTGCGTGCTGCCCAAAATGAAACTTTTTAAGGAGGGATTCTTCGTGTCCGTACATTTACGTACAGCTGTTGAAAAACTAAAGGACCATTATATCCAGCATTTGATCAAATCGAAAATAACAAATGAAACCGAAGAAGAATTAAGGAAATTAACATTAACAGAACTTAAAAATTTAATTAATGGGTTTTAACGGCCTTAATTTTACAAATTAATAGCCATGTAAGGAAATATAACATATAATATTGAAAACGATAAAAGCGTGGTGTGTAAATTGGCGGCAGACCCATCCTCCTTTAAAGAAAAGAAAGTAATAACTATAGGTATTGTCAGTGAGCTGACCGGACTGTCTGAACGACAAATACGATATTATGAAGAAAGGAAATTAGTCTTTCCGGACCGAACTCCTGGAGGAAGCAGAAGATATTCATTCTCTGATGTCGAACTTTTAGTTGAGATTGCCAACAAAATCGAAGATGGTGTCCAGACTTATGAAATCCGGCAGGAAATGATTAAGGAAAAGAAACGACATAAAGACGAAGCACACAAGAAAATGATACAAGGACAATTGAACGCTCGTTTCGGCGTTCGAAAATACTAAACTGTAAAACCTTCAAAAATGGAGGTTTTTCTTTTTTTTACAAAAAACATGTGAGGTTTTCTAACACGAACGTAGATTGATTGAAAAATACATGCGAAAATACAAACTACATTCACAATTTGAAAGGGGACGAAAAAATGGATACGGTATTTTTAATGAATAGCCTATGGGTTATGATTTCCGCGGTTTTGGTTATTTTGATGATTGGAGGCTTCATCCTGCTTGAAACAGGATCAACACGAATGAAGAACGCCGGACACATTGCCGGAAAAACGATTTTGACTTTTGGGATCTCATCGATTGTTTTCTGGGCTGTAGGATATGGACTTATTTTTGGAGAAGGAAATTCGATATTGGGATTCTCAGACTTTTTTTATTCAGGTTATGAAATAGAAGGCTTAGGACTTTCAGGCTCTGTATTCTTCTTATTCCAGTTAGCATTCGCTGGTATATCATTGACAATTGCCTTTGGCGGATTTGCTGAGAGGGCAAAATTATCTGTATATCTTGTTTTTGCACTTTTATTCTCAGTTTTAGTTTATCCGTTCATTGCCCATTGGATTTGGGGCGGCGGCTGGCTTGCAGAACATGGAAAGCAGGATTTTGCTGGTTCAACGGTTGTTCACCTGACTGGAGCAATGGCGGCACTGGCAGCGACCATTCTTCTGAAGCCTCGTATTGGCAAATACAATAAAGATGGTTCAGCTAATAATATTGAAGGTCATAATCAGGTTTTCACAGCATTGAGCGTATTATTATTATGGGTTGGCTGGTTCGGGTTTAATGCAGGAAGCACCATTTCTGTTGATGGAGCATTCTTTGGGTTTGTTGCTCTCAACACGAATCTTGCGGCAGCTGCTGGTACTGTTGCAGCTATGCTCATCTCCTGGATTGTCGTTGGCAAAGCTGATGTACCAATGATGCTGAACGGAGCTCTCGCAGGTCTTGTGGCCATTACGGCATCCTGTGCTTTTGTTGATACTTGGGCAGCGGTTGTTATCGGATTGATCGCCGGCATCCTTGTTTTCTATAGTATCCGCTTCTTTGAAAGCAGAAAGATAGATGATCCTATCTTTGCGCTATCAGTACACGGTACGGCTGGTGTTTGGGGAACACTCTCAACAGGATTCTTTGCAACCCCAGAGTTAGCCACTGTTGGGAATCCAGGCTTGTTTTATGGCGGAGGTCTTGAACAGCTGGGAGTACAGGCGCTGGGAGTTGTTGCCTCAGGTGCCTTCGCATTCATCGTATCTTTCATTATCTTATCGATTATGAAGGTAACAATGAAAGGATTGAGGGTAACAGAAGAGGAAGAAATCATTGGTCTGGATATTAGTGAACATGGAAGCTATGGATATCCCGAATTGGTCAATAAGGAAACAACTGCTAACGGATCAATGGATGTCACCTCAACATCCAATGCCCCTTTAAGTTCACAGCAACCATCTGTCAATTAGATTATTGATGTTTAAGAGTATCGAACGGCGGCCCTATCATGGGTCAGCCGTCTTTTGGTTAAGCTTAATCGTAATCTTTGTTGCTTTCACAATCATTATTAATTAATTCCCTATTCGGATATCCCCTCGAAGAGAGAGCAGATTCCTAATGCTGATATTAGTATAAGTTCGAAAAGTAACAATCAATGCGAAAACACCCTTTGATTAATGGAGAAAGGAGGAAGTCCGATTTATGAACCTCAATGTTTATTCAAACATAAATGCAATAAGAGCCAAAGGCCTGTCTGAAGTTTCTTTTAGCAATGAACAATTAAACCATTTCCATGACTTGATCTATGATCAAGTCATCTCTGCTGCAGTAAGCACATTGTCAAGAGAATACGGGAATCCCCCTTCCCCATTCTCTTTCTTCGTCATGGGCAGTGCTGGACGCATGGAACAATCTATTTGGAGTGACCAGGATCACGGATTGGTTTTCACAGCAAACACAGATGAAGCACAGGGGTATTTTTTAGAGTTAGGCAAAGAGATTTCCAGAGGACTAGAGCTCGCTGGCTATAAAAAATGTCCCGGATCTGTTATGGCATGTAATCCTCTGTGGTGCAAATCAATGAAAGATTGGGAGAATCAACTTGGACTGTGGGTTGGTGCATCTACATGGGAGTCAATCCGCTATTTGCTTATATTCTCAGATGCCAGGTCTATCCATGGCGACTCTAGCCTTATAAGCAGCTTGAAAGAAAGAGCTTTTGATGAGGTTAAAAGAGAGCAAATGCTGTTAAGGATGCTCGACAACACAATGTATCTGAAAAAAGGGATCGGGGTACTCGGCCAGCTGCTTGTAGAAACTCATGGGGCTTTTTCTGGATCTATTAACCTAAAGGAGACAGCGTTTTTCCCCTTTGTTAATGCAGCAAGGCTGTTGGCAATTTACCAAGGGATAAAAGAAACTTCCACTATCTCTCGGATCAGTCTTGTATCTGACAGCGTGATGCTACATCAAGATAAAAGTTTGTACAGCAAGAATTTCTCAGCTCTGCTTGACTACCGCCTCATACATGGCAACCATAGGGATTATGATTCAGGCCACTACGTAAATACCAGTAAGCTCAATAAAGTTGACAAGAGATCATTGAAGGAGATTCTTAAAGTAGGTGGACAATTTTATGAACATGTCAGAAAGCTGCTTGAGAGGATGTGAGATTTATGGGAATGAATGATATGATTCGTTTCTTCCGGCAAATGACCGGCAGGCTTGGGTCGAACATCTATGCCGGAATGCCCTCTCACTCCAATCCACAGCAAATGTCATTTTTAAGGCAGCTGCAAAAAGAAATGAAGCAAGGAAACAGCCTTGACTGTCCGTTGGAAGAATTGCCGGTGATAGTTTTTGACCTAGAGACAACCGGCTTTTATCCTGAAAAAGGCGATAGGATCATCTCTATAGGAGCTGTCAAAGTAATTGGGTCCAGAATACTAGAACAGGAGGTGTTCTACTCTTTAATCAACCCTGAAGTACCAGTGCCGCCTGAGGTTCTTAGACTAACCTCTATTGATGAGGAAGAGCTCAGGAATGCCCCGAAAACTTCACAAGTTCTGGTGGGATTTTTTAATTTCGTAGGCAGCTCAGTTCTAGTAGCTCACCATGCAAAACATGAACAAGCCTTTATGAAGAAATTTACAAGCAGCCATTTGCGCTTGAATTTTGAACATAGAGTGATTGATACTTCATTTTTGATCAGATTATTTAAGCCCGTTGTCAATTCTTTGCCTTTAGAACAAATTTGCCTGGAGTGCGGGATTGAAGTGAAAAATAGGCATCATGCACTCGCAGATGCTATTATGGCAGCAAGGATTTGGGCTTTATATATTAAAAAAGCCCAGGAACAAGGCTACCAAAATTTGCGGGAGGTTTATGAATATCTATCCTTAATAAAATGAGCATGTTCCCCGC
>NZ_JBIQOE010000059.1:0-7111 GCF_047739415.1 Mesobacillus sp.
CATTTGGGTAAAAGGGGTGCCGCTGCACTACCTGAAAAACCACTATCCCCTGCATTTTTCAATCGGTATAGTGGGTGACCTTGATTGGATATCAATAGACTGAGTCTATTCTTTTTAAAAAGGGACCTATTCTTGGGAAGAATTATCTATTAACAATTGGAGTAAATTCAGGGTATGATGATTGAGTATTTAGATAATTGAAATTTTTATATTTTCCTATCTTTATATTGTAATATAATTTTTCAGCATCTATAATACATAGTACACGAACAGTTGTGTTTGTAGCGAGGACATTAAAGGTTGATAGATTTTGTTGACCTCGTGAAAAAACCAACGCTAAATTTAAGAGAACTTACTGGTGGGGGAGATGACGATGAAAGATTTACTGAAGAAGTTGAATCAAGTAAGCCTGGTGAAACAGATCATTGTGGGTATGTTAATTGGTATTATCCTTGCTTTAACAATCCCGGAAGTTGCTAAGCCGGTTGCAATTTTAGGGTCTTTATTTGTAAGTGCCCTGAAAGCAGTTGCTCCTGTATTGGTATTATTCCTGGTTATGTCGGCGATTGCCCAGCATAAACGCGGACAGAAAACAAACATGAAAACGATTATTTCTTTATATCTGATAGGAACATTTGCAGCCGGGCTTATTGCGGTCATTGCTAGTTTTATGTTCCCGGTAAGCTTGAAACTTACAGCTGGCGCTGAAGGCTTGACGCCCCCTGGAAGTGTAGTTGAGGTTCTTAAAACCGTATTGCTTAACATTGTTGATAATCCGGTTAATGCTATTATGAATGCCAATTATATCGGTATCTTAGCCTGGGCAGTCTTAGTCGGCCTTGCTCTGAAGAATGCGGCTGATTCAACCAAAACAGTGATTGGCAATTTATCCGATGCCATGTCCAAAATCGTCACTTGGGTGATAAAATTTGCTCCACTTGGCATCATGGGCCTTGTATTTGAATCGATTACAACAAACGGACTTAGTTCTTTGCTTGGCTATGGAAAGCTGCTTGCCGTTCTGATTGGCTGCATGCTTGTCGTCGCCCTTGTAGTCAATCCGCTTATTGTGTTCACCATGATCAGGCAAAATCCATATCCGCTGGTATTTAAATGTTTGAAAGAGAGTGGAATTACTGCGTTCTTTACTCGCAGTTCCGCTTCAAACATCCCTGTTAATATTAAAATATGTGAAGATTTAGGCCTGGACAAGGATTCATATTCTGTTTCCATTCCATTAGGTGCAACCATCAATATGGCTGGAGCTGCCGTAACGATCTCTGTAATGACCCTGGCTGCTGTCCATACACTTGGCATCCAAGTGGATATTCCTACTGCCATTCTTCTAAGTGTTATGGCAGCCATCAGCGCTGCTGGTGCTTCAGGTGTTGCCGGCGGTTCCCTGCTGCTGATCCCGCTCGCATCCAGCTTGTTCGGCATCCCGAATGATGTCGCCATGCAGGTAGTTGCAGTAGGTTTTATCATCGGTGTTTTACAGGATTCTTTTGAGACAGCCCTTAATTCATCAACAGACGTTTTATTCACAGCTGCAGTAGAATTCAAGAAATGGCGTCATGAAGGAAAAGTTATCGAAATCAAAAAAGCATCATAATATAGGCCGGAAGCAGGGAACGGCCCCCTGCTTCCATTTTTTTTGCTCAACAAATGAGCTAATCGTCTTGAAGAAAGGGTCCTCACTACGAGTTAAAAATAGTTGAAAAAGCCAGAAAGATGATTTACTATCAATTCATAACACGATATATTGTGTTAGATAGATACTTTTATAACTAAATATTGAAATTACCGGTAAGTATGGTGTCTGAACAAGACTTAATAGGGAATCTGGTGTGAATCCAGAACTGTTCCCGCAACTGTAAGTGCTGACGAAATAAGGAAGAACCACTGTCTAACAAATAGATGGGAAGGCCTTAAAGTAGGGTGAAGCACAAGTCAGGAGACCTGCCATATTTATTCGTGTTATCTTCTTCGGGAATTGGGAAGGTATTACGGGGATCAATTGGTAGACTCATGCTTGTTTTGCTGCTTCATATGAGCCGATAATAGATCAACGTTACTTAAACCCATCTTTCGAGATGGGTTTTTCTCATTTTTCAGGGAGGTTTTCAGAGAGGAGTCAGGAATGGAAGGATTATCATCAAATGTATCAAGGACTTGCCAGAACCGTCTGGTTTTGCCTCCTGATACAAACCATCTTGGAACGATTTTTGGCGGAACGGTACTGTCCTATATTGATGAAATTGCCGCGATTGCTGCAATGAAACACAGCCGGAATGTTGTCGTCACAGCCTCAATTGATTCGGTGAACTTTTTATCTTCTGCTGTAGTAGGCGATATTTTAACACTTGAAGCTGTCGTCATTTCAACAGGCAGGACGTCTATGGAAGTGTTCGTGAAAGTGGAAAGTGAAAACTTTAAAACTGGCAGGAAAACATTGACGACCACCTCGATCCTTACCATGGTTGCAAAGGATGAGAGTGGAAAACCGGTTCCCGTGGCAAGGGTGATTTCAGAGAATGAGGGAGAGCGGGAGATGTTCAAGACTGCCGATATGAGAAGGCAGCGCAGGCTGGAAATGAGAAAAAGTAACCAAGTTGGAGGAATGTTCAATGAGTATCCAAGTAAAGGGTGAAAATGTAGCCAAGCTTATCGCAGAAATAGAGCGGTCGTTTCCTAAATTAGATTTTCAACCATTCAAAGAAAAGGTGGAGCATGCCCTGCAAGTGAAGAATATGACGGATGACCAGGTCCGGAACATGCTGATTTTGACCGCAGTTGAACGAATCGGCCGGAACGAACCTGAATGGACATATGTGGCAGCCCGTTTTTACCTAAAGAAATTATACAAGCTTAGCGCAGGTTTCAGACAAAGTGGGAAAGAGACTTGTTATGGTTCTTTCTATGAGCTCATTAATAGATTAATAGATATTGGCATTTATGACGGCGGGATATTAAAGTCCTACTCCCGGGAAGAAATCGAACATCTTGAAAAAGTCATTGATCCGGAGAGAGACAAGCTGTTTACTTACATAGGCCTGGTGACCATGGCGGAAAGGTACCTGGCACGCTCGCAAAATGGTGATTACGCTGAACTTCCCCAGGAGCGATTCATGATGATTGCCATGACATTGCTCGCTGAAGAACCGAAAGAAAAGCGGCTTGAATTAGTGAAGGAGGCTTACTGGGCGCTCTCTAACCTTTATATGACTGTGGCGACACCGACGCTCGCGAATGCCGGCAAAAGCTATGGCCAATTATCGAGCTGCTTTATTGATACAGTCGCTGATGATTTAAGAAGTATATACGATTGTAATACAGATATCTCCACCTTAAGCAAGAATGGCGGGGGCATTGGTGTTTATCTGGGTAAAATCAGAAGCCGAGGCAGCGATATTAAAGGTTTTAAAGGGGTCAGTTCCGGAGTCATCCCCTGGATGAAACAACTAAATAACACCGCCGTTTCTGTTGACCAATTAGGGCAGCGGCAAGGGGCAATCGCTGTTTACCTCGATGTGTGGCACAAGGATATTTTCCCATTCCTTGATGCGAAGCTCAATAATGGCGATGAGCGCCAGCGGACACATGATTTATTCACTGGCATCTGTATCCCAGATTTATTTATGGAGCAAGTCGAAAAACGAGGGGACTGGTATCTGTTCGACCCTCATGAAGTAAGGAGTGTCATGGGTTTTTCCCTTGAAGATTATTTCGATGAGGAAAAGGGGGCAGGCTCCTTCCGTGAAAAATATTGGGAGTGTGTCTACCATCCTGCTTTGTCACATGAGGTGGTCCCTGCCATCGAAATCTTTAAATCAATCATGATCTCCCAGCTTGAAACCGGCACTCCGTACATGTTTTACAGGGATCAGGTTAACAGGATGAATGCCAACCACCATAAAGGGATGATCTACTGCAGCAATCTTTGCACGGAAATCACGCAAAACATGAGCCCCACCCTCCTTGAAGAGGAGAAGGTTGAGGATGGAAAGATTTTAATCTATAAAAAGCCGGGTGACTTTGTCGTCTGCAACTTGTCCTCGATCTCTTTAGCGAAAAGTGTGATGGATGATGTGCTTGAGAGAGTGATCAATATCCAGGTCAGGATGCTGGATAATGTCATTGATATCAACGGAATCCCTGTGTTGCAGGCGCAAATAACCAACAAGAACTACAGAGGAATCGGGCTGGGAACATTCGGCTGGCATCATCTGCTGGCTCTAAAAGGAATCAAATGGGAAAGCGAAGAAGCGGTTGAATATTGTGATCGTCTCTATGGAAATATTGCTTTTTTAACAATCAAAGCTAGCCTCGAGCTGGCAAAAGAAAAAGGGGCATATCCTTATTTCGAAGGTTCCGATTGGAGTACTGGACAGTTTTTCGAAAAAAGACAATACACTGGTGAAGGATGGAGGATTCTGGCCGAGGAAGTAAAACGGAACGGGATCAGGAGCGGCTATCTCATGGCAGTGGCCCCTAATTCTTCAACCTCGATTCTTGCGGGATCAACGGCTAGCATTGACCCGATTTTCAGGCTTGAATATTCAGAGGAGAAGAAAGATTACAAGATTCCGGTGACTGCACCAGACCTATCAGCCGAAACGATGTGGTTCTATAAGACAGCCTATAACGTTGACCAGCACTGGAGCATCAGGCAGAATGCGCGCCGCCAGCGCCATATCGACCAATCGATTTCATTCAATTTTTACGTGACAAACACAATTAAGGCAAAAGCGCTGCTGGATCTGCATATGGATGCCTGGAAATCAGGTTTGAAAACCACTTATTATGTCCGCTCTACATCAAGCAGTAATTTTGATGAATGTGAAAGCTGCCATAGTTAAGAGGAAGGGACGAAAAACAATGACACAATTGACGAAAAGAATACTTGTGGACGTCGGTGCTCCTAACGCTTCGACTGGAATTATAAATGGGCAGAGTTCCAATATACTGAATTGGGATGATGTCCGCTTTCCCTGGGCGTATCCAAAATACAAGAGAATGCTCGGCAATTTCTGGACCCCTTTTGAGATCAATATGTCCAAGGATATTAAGCAATTTTCGATGCTTTCCGAAAAAGAAAAGGATGCCTTTTTAAAAATCATTGGGCTCCTGGCACTGCTCGACAGCATTCAAACGGACTATGCCGGGAAGGTTGCTGATTATCTGACCGACTCCAGTTTAAATGCGCTGATGATCATTTTGGCTCAGCAGGAAGTGATCCATAACCATTCCTACAGCTATGTGCTGTCAAGTATCGTCTCAAAATCGAAGCAGGAGGAAGTGTTCGACTATTGGAGGACAGAACCAATCCTGCGCAAGCGAAATGAATTTATTACGGATGGTTATAAAGGTTTCGCGGAAAACCCGGGCATCGAAAATTTATTACACTCCATTGTCTATGATGTCATCCTAGAAGGCCTGTTTTTCTACTCGGGCTTCGCCTTCTTTTATAACCTTGCGCGGAACCAGAAAATGGTCGGCACCAGCACGATGATTAACTACATCAACCGTGACGAACAACTGCATGTAGGGTTATTCGAAAAGATTTTCAAAGAGATTCTGCGTGAGAATCCTGATTACGACACAGAATCACTGAGAGAATTTGGAACGGCAGCTTTCCGGGAAGCTGCAAGGCTGGAGATTGAGTGGGCGGAGTATATTATCGGCAACGAGATTGATGGCTTGCTTATGACAGACCTGGAAGCCTATATTAAGTTCATGGCAAACAAGCGTGCAGAGCAGCTCGGCTTTACTGCTCCATTCGAAGGATATCGAACCAATCCGTTAAGATGGATCATCGCCTATCAGGAAGTGGACCTTGGAAAGACCGATTTCTTTGAGCAAAAATCCAGACAGTACACGAAAACATCTGATGAAAACGGATTTGATGAACTATAATTTTATAAGTTCCATTACTATTGATAATATGGAAGCACAGGGACCTCCTTTGTTTCCATTTTTTATCGTCCACTATATTTCATTAGAAAGTAGGGCATCAGAATGAATACGGAAAAAGAGAAGATGTTGACTGGGGAAATGTACAATCCTGCTGACCCATTATTAGTTAAGGAACGTGAGGAAGCTAGACGAAAAGTTAGAATATATAATCAAACATTGGAAACGGAAGGGGAAAAACGGACACGGATTTTAAAGGAATTACTCGGTTCGACTGGAGAAACCGTCGTTATGGAGCCGAATATCCGCTTTGATTACGGCTATAACACCCATGTGGGAGAGAACTTTTTTGCGAATTTCGATTGTACCATACTGGATGTTTGTGAAGTCCGCTTTGGCGATAATTGCATGCTAGCACCTGGCGTACAGATTTATACAGCAACACATCCACTTAATCCAACTGAACGGAATTCAGGCAGAGAATATGCCAAGCCGATTACATTTGGAAACAATGTCTGGATTGGCGGAAGTGCAATCATAAACCCGGGGGTAACAGTGGGCGACAATGTCGTGATTGCATCAGGAGCAGTCGTTACGAAGGATGTGCCGGATAACGTTGTCGTTGGCGGCAATCCAGCGAGAGTTATTAAACAGATTGAACTTTAAGTCTTGCTTGATCATGGACAGTGATTCCGGAAAAAGCGGGAGAAATGTTAGAACCAGGTCTTGTGCTGGAAACGAATTGTTAATGAATGGAGGAAACGAGATGAAAGAACCGGTTGTGATTGTCGGGGCTGGCCTATCAGGTCTTCGTGCTGCCTCTTTGCTGCAATCAAAAGGCATAGGCTGCAGGGTCCTGGAGGCGCGTAGCCGGATTGGGGGCAGGGTTTTGAGCATGGCAGACAAAGACAGGCCGGAGATTGGCCGGTTTGATTTGGGCCCAACCTGGTTCTGGCCAAATCACGAACCTGCCATCGCCAAATTGGTGAAAGAGCTTGGATTGCCCACCATTGAACAGCATACCGCAGGAGCGATGCTTTTTGAACAATCGCAGGCCGGGCAGGTACAGCGTCATGTTTTGCCAGAAGGCGCAGTTGAGAGGTCGGTGCGACTGGCCGGTGGAATCCAGTCCCTAATTGACGCCCTCGCATCCTCACTTCCGTCTGAAACAGTCGTACTGGAAACCCGTGTTAATGCA
>NZ_JBIQOE010000060.1:0-23114 GCF_047739415.1 Mesobacillus sp.
AAATTAGCCTTATATTTAGTTAAAATTCAGAAATTATGGTAGAGTTAAAATTAGTAACAGGTCATAATATCTAGTATTTATTTTGGAGATGGAGGGACTGCTTTGCTGACGAACCACCTGGATTTTCGACTCGAGCCAAGGATTAGAGAACTTTATGAGGAGCATAAGATGCGTGCTGAAAAAATCGACTGGGGCTACCATGAGTTTTTGCCATGGGATAAAGCAATGGATTTTAAACGCGTTCCCTGGGATGAAAGCCAGGTAACGTTGCCTGCACCGGTAATCACAGCGATTGAGACGGCGCTGCTAACGGAGGTGAACCTTCCATGGTTTACTTCTTATCTGGATCAGACATTTAAGGGATCTTTATCGGTCATCAAAGATTTTGTCCATACATGGACGGCTGAAGAGGACCAGCACTCAAATTTGCTGGAAACGTATTTGTTAATTACCCGAAATGTTGAACCGATGCGTCTGCATCAATTACATAAAATGACACTGGAGAATGGATGGGATCCTGATTTTCATACGCCTTTTGAGACGATGGTCTACACATCCATGCAAGAACTGGCAACGATGGTGTTTTATAATAATGTTGCTAAAGTGGCCGGTCCACACGATCGGGAGCTGGCTACAATGCTCCGCCGGCTTGCAAAAGATGAGACACTGCATTATGCGTTCTACCGTGATGTGATTAAATTCCATCTGCAGTTAGAGCCAAACTACTGCTACTACCTGGGGAATGTCATCATGAATTTCAAAATGCCAGGTGCCGTCATGCCGGATTTTGATGACCGGATGGCCATTATCGCAAAAGAGGCGAATTATGGTCCACTTGAGTATTTCGACCAGGTGCTTGATGTGATTGTCGATTATTGGGATATCGAGAACCTAAGGCCGATCGCACCAGAAGCGGAAAAGGCCAGGCTGGATATCTTAAATTACCATGCGCGTTTGAAAAGGGTTAGGGAGAGGTTTTATAAAAATAAATAGGAAAAATGGAACCAGTAGGGATAACTTCTGGTTCCATTTTTACTTTATAAAGGTATTTTCCAATTTTTGCAGAATAGTTTATGGAAAACATGTAAAAAGGAGCTTTTACGTATAAGGGAATGCTACTATTTACCGGAGTCCTGTTCATGTATATGGCAGGTATCTATTTATCTGTCCAATGGACCGCTATTGGTGCAGCTCTTGGTGTTTTAGGCGGAATTCTGATGGGTGCCAGTACCTATTTTTTACATCACGAAAAGAAAGAATTAATGAAGTATTTCATTACTTTAAATTCTCGTAATGTTCCTTAAACACCTTAAAAAGCCTTTCATCGCCACCGCGATCGGGATGTAGGGCTTTGAGAATTTTCTTGAATTCTTTTTTTAGCACCTGGCTATCTGTATTCTTGTTTAAACCTAACAGTTCTTCCATTTGCGAAGGGACAGTACCGGATGCTTCGATTTGTGAATTCAGCATTTTTTTCAGCGTCCGTACCTTGGATTGCTCAATATGTAATCGTGTGTTCAGCAATTCCATCTGTTCGTTAAGCAGGCTATTATCCCGTTTAGAACTTTCCAGCTGTTCGTTGTACTTTTGGATAATGAACTCTGTCAGGTCCTTAGGAAGGATTTTATAAGAAGTATTTCTTCTTGTAATTTTTCGCCTTTTAAAAGACCTTCTTCAATCCACGTTAATACATCTTGATCAGTCGCATCTATCCCGTATGAAATTAATTGTTCAGCAGCTTCTTTGATTGTCAGCATCTAATTGCCTCTCTTAAATAAAAATAATCAGACAAATCTATCATACCATTGAATTTTTGCAGAAAAAGAACAGAAGTGTGACATTGTGTTACATACAAATCCTCATGTGAAAATATGATGGATTATAACGAAAAGGCAGGTGTAATAAGATGGTGTTTAACATGAATGAAGCAATTGAAATCCTTGAACGGACGCCTGAAACTTTGAAAGCCTTATTATCAGGTTTATCAAAAGGCTGGGTGTCCAGCAATGAAGGGGAGGGAACGTGGAATCCTTCCGAAGTAATCGGACATCTCATCGACGGTGAAAAATACAACTGGATTCCAAGGCTTAAAATCATTTTGTCGGAAACAGATGATAAAAGTTTTCGGGCTTTTGACCGTTTTTCACATTTAAAGGAATATGCCCATCTGTCAATTGAGGATAAGCTTAGTGAATTTTCTTCCTTGAGGAGGGAAAATATCAATAAACTGAAGGAACTGTTCGTTGACGATAAGCAGTTTGTATTGACGGGAATCCATCCCGAATATGGGGAAGTAGAGGCAAGACAACTCATCGCAACATGGGCAGTCCACGATTTAACGCACTTATCGCAAATAACCAGAGTTTTAGCAAAAAGATACACTATAGATGTTGGACCGTGGAAAAGTTACCTGGGTATTTTGCATAAATAAGTCGGCTAATCTTTTATATTAGTGCTCAATTTTAAAGCCCCTGCAAATTTCACAGGGGCTCCTCCTTATCTTATAGCACCGTGCGGCAAAACCGCATGCACACCTTTAACACCATTTACTACCTGTGTAACTCTCAAATCTACTGTCACACTGGCAAGGGCGAGGGCTTCTGTGCGTTCGATCCCATGAAGTTCTCTCAAAAGTGTAACCATCTCATCGAGTGCCTGTCCGGCAGCAAGGTTTAAGTCTTCATTAAAGCCAAAGGTTACCCATCCAGCTGGCGTGTTAGCCCGCGGCATTTTCAGCTGAAGATCCTCTCTGACTGTCAGGGTGATGTCAACCAAGTCCATTGGGCATTCAATGGCCGTGCCGGAAACTTCGCCGTCGCCTTGTGCAGCGTGTCCATCACCAATTGAAAATAGTGCTCCATCAACTGAAATTGGCAGATACAATGTGCTGCCTCTTTTTAGCTCTTTACAGTCAATATTCCCGCCGCAATAGCGTGGAGGAGATGTATGGAGCACACCTGGTTCTGCAGGCGCAACTCCCATCAAGCCGATGAATGGATTAAGAGCGATATTTAACGGACGAGAGCCAACTTCAGTTTTAGCTGTCATTGTGTCACTGTCCAATTCCCAATCAAGGCGAATTCTCTCAGACCCTGTTAAACCGACTGCATCGTTTTGCCAGGTTTTTTTGCCGCCTGCCCAATTCGTGCCATACCACCCCGGTACGACATCGTTCAATTTTACCTCAAGAACCATCCCGGCCTTAGCCCCGTGCACTTCTATCGGCCCAATCATAGGGTGGAGAGGAGTCTCTTCTTTTACCGCAGATGTGAAAAATTGTCTCTCAACGCCTTTTGATTCTGAATAGCCCCATTCAATATCGGGCGTTTGCATGCGAATACTGTCCCCGGAATTCACTGTAAGGATGGGCTTATATTCATTGCTAAAAGAACCGTGCAGGTTTTCGGATTTTAGTTCGATTTTATGGATCATAGTTGCAACTCCTTACGCGATTTCATTTTTTACTAACTTGCCAGCTTGCTTCTTTTTAAAAAGCCGCGGGTTTGTTCCAATATAAACACCAGATAACACGAGGGCTGCTCCGATCGCGTGAGCCGCGGTGAAACTTTCACCTAAAAACAAAGTAGCCATTATGACTGCAGATACTGGCATCACGTTGATGAAGATCGATGCCTTCGCTGCGCCAACTTCTTTGATTCCGTTGTAGTACATGACGAACGAGACAACCGTAACCAAAACGCTCATATGAATTATCGCAAACCAGGTCGTACCTGTTGCCTGCTGAACGTCCTGCCATGATGTTTCTGCCAGGGCAAACGGCAGCAGGAAAAGAGTGCCGAAAGCGACGGCATAGGTGGTGGACTCGACCGAACTGAACTTTTTTAAAACCACTTTCCCGACGACACTGTATAATGCCCAGCTGACGACTGCGCCCATAAGCACAAAGTCGATTGGTTCAAATCCAAGCTTGAACAAGCTAAGCAAATGTCCATCGGTGATGATAAAAATTGCACCTGACAGGGCGATGGCCAATCCAATGATATTATTGCGTGTGATGGTTTCTTTTAAAAACAAAGCCGATAATAGCACAATCAACACCGGATTGGAGGCAATGAAAAGTGAGCTTTTGATCACCGGCGCATGCTTGCTGGCCAGGAAAAAGAAGATATTGTACAAGGCGATCCCTGTCAGGCCCAGCACCGCAAATAGGCCATAATCCTTCAAGTTTGGTTTTTGGCGATTTTTCTCCATCACGAACATAAGAGGTACAAGTAGAATCACCGCACCTAAAAACCTGAAAAAAGCGACAGTAGCGGGTTCAAAGCTTTGGACAGCATATTTGCCAGCGATGAAGGCACTGCCCCATGTTGACGTGGCGAAGGCCAACATTCCATATGTAAGCCATAATTTTTTGTTCATTGTATACCCTTCATTCTTTTAAATTATTTAAATAGTATTGTAGCATCTTTTTCGAAAATCGAAATAGTTTTTTGAAAATACATATAAAAAGAATTTTCACCCACAAGAGGTACCAATAACTGGAACTAAATGATAAAATATTTTCATGAGGGAGTGAAGGTATGACAGGTTTGAAATTCCTGATTCTTTTTATTGTAATCATAGTAATAGTTACCGCATCCAAATTCACTTTGAGGAAAATCTTCAATATAAAAAAAGTGAAAAAGAAGGCCTTTTCCTATAATCATATCAAAAGAGCCCATCGCATTGTGGATTGGACGGTCCGCCTGACTGGATTGACCGTTTATTTGATTTTTATGTATCAATTATACTACCATGATTTTTCTTTCAATCTATTTCTTTTCATCATGACCTTGATCTTTACCTCCGAAAGCTTTGTACGCGCCTATTTTGAATGGAAAGCTTCTCCTGATCCTAAGCAATCGATTCTGTCACTTGGTGAAGGGGTAGTACTTATAATAATTGTGTTAGTTATCATTCAGTTTGATGTATTAAATTTACTTTTACCAAGGGCAGTTAGATAGACAACTAGGTTTTCTGAAGGGACGTAAATGTGTGAAGTTGGAATAAATTTGTATCAAAATGGTGGTGGTTCTTTATGATAAAAAATAAAAGAAACTTTGTCATTGCTATTATTCTGTTTCTTTTTTCAATGGCTTTGAATTTTCCTTTTCCTCATGAATATCCAATAGGGCAGGATGTATTTTCAGCGTTAAATATACCTCTTAAATCAATCAATGGCTTACATTATGTTGGGATTACATCCTTGACTCTTCTCATTATTAGTCTTTATTTCCTGGGGCGATCTCTAGAAATGTATCATAATAGAATGGTCTTAATTGCCATTTTGCTTGCGTTCTTCCTTCCGATGGAACTTGTTGGTGCGTACCAAAAAACATTGGCCTCAGGTATTAATGCTGTTTACTATGACCGGGAAAACAGCCACTGCACCTTCGAAATGAAAAATGATACCACATTGTCCGCTTCATGCGACTTGCCATTCGAAAATTACAATAATAAAGCCGTTCAATTCAACATTGAATTCTATGATAAGTACCTATTCGAAGATGAAACCCCACTGCTTCCCATGATGAATGAAGGAGGTCCATATAAAGTAATGCTAAATGGGAAAGAGAGAGAAATAGTAACCATTGAATCCGAAATCGATCTTTCCAAATTAGAAATAGGGTCAATGAGTGGGGAGGCTTGGGCGGTTAATGTCATGATAAAAGATAAGGGTAAGGTTAGGAAATTGTGAGAATCAATAAAAGCGCACATTCGTTTGATGAATGTGTGCTTTTTTATGCAAAGAAAGGCGTAAAATGTCGTTTACTGCGAAACTTTTCAGGAAATCATCTGGTTCTCGCAAATGAGGAGCTACGATGGATCAACTTTCATTTAATGATTTAGATGGAAAGCTATAAAAAAATTTATACGAATTTTGTTTTCCTAAAAGCGCCTGATATTTTATACGGATATTTGTATAAGAATAATAATTTGGCTTTTAAATTATTGAATTTATCGGACTAAAGCAAATACAAAAGTATTTTACGATAATTAGAAGTTTAGTCATCTACAAGGCTAATTTTATCTGACTATAGTTTTATATTTTAAATATTATAAATATTCTAAAAATAATCTTTACAAACTTTTTAGCCTGTTATATAGTGTTACCAATATCCAGGGTCAAGCGAAGGGGTGGTATTTTGAATCAAAGTGTTAACAGTTTACAATCGACATTTTTTACAGAAAAAGTTGTTCTGGTTACTGGTGCAGCCCATGGGATTGGCAAAGGAATCTGCGAAGCATTCCTCAGGCACGGAGCAACAGTAATTGGTACAGACATATTGGATCAAGAACTTGGGGTAGTGAAAACGGAACTCAATGAGTGGCTTGATAAGAATAAAAAATTTAACCGTTTTGATACATATACATGCGACATCACAGAAGTGGAAAGTGTGAAACAGTTAGTGGATTACACGATCCAAAAATTTAAAAAGATCGATATATTGGTAAACAATGCTGGAGGTGTATGTGGGCAAATTCATCAACCAGTAGAAGAAGTAACGCCTAATCAATGGAGAAAGATATTTGCTGTTAATCTGGATGCGGCTTTTTATACAACAAAGGAAGTTGCTCCATACATGAAAAAGCAGAAATATGGACGGATCATTAATATCTCAAGTGGAGCAGGGCGCAGCACAAGTCTGACTGGAATCCAGGCATATGCCAGTGCTAAGGCTGGACAGATTGGTTTCACAAGGCAAATGGCTCAAGAACTTGGTCCCTATGGAATAACGGTCAATAACGTAGCGCCAGGATTTGTGATATCGAATCCGTCAACAAAGAAGCAGTGGGAAAGAATGTCGATGGAGGAGCAAGCAAATCTGGTTAAATCAATCTCGGTTAAGCGACTTGGAGAACCTGAAGATATTGCTCATCCGGTTCTGTTTTTTGCCTCAGACTTTGCAAGCTATGTGAGCGGCCAAACCATTTCAGCGGATGGCGGACAACAACTTTTTTAGGAGGAGTCGAATGGAAATCACAGTGATTGGTGCAGGGGCAATTGGCGGTGTGCTAGGAGCTCATCTTGTGAGAGCCGGCAACAAAGTAACTTTTTGCGATAAAGATTTTGAACATGTTCATGTCATGAATAGCAGCGGTCTTAGAATCGAGGGGCAAGATGAAACCTTTACCGTTGAATGCGATGCCTATACACCCGAACAACTAGTTAAAAAAAAGCCAGTTCTTGATACGGTTTTCCTCTGTGTTAAGGCACAGCATACAAAAGAAGCGCTGAAACCATTTTTACATCTTGTTGGAGAAGAAACCAAAGTTGTATCTTTCCAAAATGGTTTATGCGAAAACGAGATTGCCAGCCTGATTGGAAGAGATAAAACGATTGGCTGCTTTGTTAATTTTTCAGCAGACTACTTGGAGCCGGGCAGGATCCTGTATGGCGGAGTCGCAGCACTCTATCTTGGGGAATTGGATGGGAAAATCAGTCAGCGAGTCACTGATTTGCAAAAGGCTCTCGAATGCTGGGGACCAGCCCAGGTTACGGATAACATCTGGGGCTATCTCTGGGGGAAGATGTCTTATGCTGGACTTTTATACGCGACGGCTTTAGTTGATGAAACAATGGCGGCTGTTGTAAGGAAACTAGACCTTAGGGACACATTAATGGAGCTTTGCTCTGAAATACTGGAGGTTGCAGATAAGGAAGGCGTCAAGCCAATCGGTTTTGATGATTGGGTTCCTGAGCTTGTCTATCCAAGAGAGACTCGGGATCAGCAACTCCTCGATAATCAGCTGGAAAAGCTCGCACATAGAATGGCTGCAAACAAGAAAACAAAAAGCGGCATCTGGAGAGACTTGGCTGTCAGAAAAAGAAAAACGGAGATTGATTCACAGCTAGTCCCAATTTTAGAAATGGCAGCAAATCATCAAGTGCCCATGCCGTTGACGGAAATGCTTGTGAGTCTTATCAAAGAGATTGAAACCGGTTCAACTCAAATGGATTGGGATCACTTATATAAATTAAAAGGACTATACGAAAACGGAGAAAAAATATGCAGTTAAATCATGAAAATCTTTCTGATCATGTAGCGAAAATCATTAGGAAAATGATTCTGAATGGATCATTGAAGCCTGGCGAAAAAGTGAACCAAGCCCAGCTTGCTGAAAGTCTTAATATATCACGTGGCCCGATAAGAGAGGCTCTGAGATTACTTCAAAATGAAGGGTTAATCAAACATGAAACTAATAAGGGGACACATGTTACGACGCTTTCTTCTCAGGATGCATATGAGATATATACACTTAGGGCTTTGCTGGAAGCAAAGGCTGCAAGCCTCGCAATCCATAATTTAATAGATAAGGATTTTAGCAGACTTGAACTGCTCCTGGAAGAATTCCAAAATGCCATGGATAAGAGGGACTTAGAAACGGAGGCAAGATGTGACATAGACTTTCATAGATTGATCGTCAGTGCTTCTCGCCATAAAAGATTGATCCACATGCATCAGCAATTGGACACACAAGTTGGAGCGATGTTTTTGACTGTAGCCAACAAACTACCTGCGAGAGCGGCACTAGTTGTTGAAAACCACAGAAAATTGCTTGATGCTTTGAAGTCAAAGGATGCGGATAGAGTCAGCAGGGAGTTTTCCGACCATTATGTTCACGCATTGAACGAACTAAAAGAGGTAAAAGGCCTTCTGACAATATAAAGGTGGTGTTTATATGTTACTAGAACTGAATGACGTGTCACTATCTCTCAAGAGAGATGGGAAATACGTGAAAATCTTAGACGGGATTTCTCTTCAGGTTAATAAAGGAGAGACAGTAGGGATTGTAGGTGAGTCAGGCTGTGGGAAAAGCATGACAGCTTTATCAGTTATGCGCCTTTTACCTGAAAAAGCTAAACTAGAGGGTTTAATCCAGCTTGAAAAAGAAGATATCACTTCCTATTCGAAAAGGAAAATGGAAAAAATCAGAGGCGATAAAATGGCAATGATTTTCCAGGATCCTCTGACGTCTTTGAACCCTCTTCATACTGTAGGCAGACAGATTGAAGAGACACTTATTCTTCATACAGATTTAAATAAGGAGCAGCGGAAACGTAGAGTGATTGAGCTTTTGAATGAAGTAGGATTGCCGAGAGCAGAGGAAATTGCTTCGGAATATCCTCATCAATTATCTGGCGGGATGAGACAGAGAATCATGATAGCAGTCGCCATGGCGTGCAACCCCAGTCTATTGATATGTGATGAACCAACAACTGCTCTGGATGTAACCGTTCAAGCACAAATCCTCGATTTAATGAACCATCTTAAAGATGTTAACGAAATGGGAATTATTATGATCACCCATGATCTCGGTGTAGTAGCAGAGGTTTGCGACCGTGTTGTTGTTATGTATGCCGGCAAAATTGTTGAGCAAGCCGAGGTTAAAGAATTATTCATTCATCCTAAGCATCCGTATACAAAAGGACTTCTTGAATCAATACCAAAACTAGGAGTTAAAAAAGCAAAGCTCGGATCCATTCCTGGGATGGTTCCCTCACCAGATAAAATGCCCAACGGCTGTCGTTTCTATGATCGCTGCAGCTCAGCAATGGAAGTATGTAAAGGAACGACACCTCCAATGAGCAATGTAGGAGAAGACCATACTGCAGCTTGCTGGCTATACGAAGAAAAGGGGGGAGAAATGAATGGCTCTTCTGGAAGTGAAGGACTTGAAGCAACACTTCACAATTAAAAAGGGATTCCTGGGTGAAAAGAAAAAAGTGAAAGCAGTGGATGGAGTAAGCTTTCACATTGAGCAGGGGGAAACGTTAGGGATTGTTGGCGAATCTGGCTGCGGAAAATCAAGTCTGGGCCGTACAATTCTCCAGTTAATAAAGCCAACTTCCGGAGATATCTTTTTCGGTGGAAAAAATATTACCCATCTTCCGAGGAAGGAAATGAAGGAATTGCGGAAGGATATGCAAATTGTCTTCCAGGATCCCTATGCGTCATTAAATCCAAGGAGTACTGTCCGTACAATTCTTGAAACTCCGCTTATCGTTCATGGAGTAGGAAATCGACAGGAAAGAAGGAAAGTAGTCGAAGGCCTGATCGATAAAATCGGCATTCGCAAAGATCAGCTTGACCGTTTTCCGCATGAATTTTCAGGGGGACAAAGGCAAAGGATCGGAATAGCACGTGCACTCACACTGAACCCGAAATTGATAATAGCAGATGAACCTGTATCAGCGCTTGATGTTTCAGTTCAGTCCCAGGTTTTGAACCTTATGGTGGATTTGCAAAAGGAACTTAACTTAAGCTATATGTTCATTTCTCATGACCTTTCTGTTGTACAGCATATTTCCGACAGAGTAGCTGTTATGTACTTAGGAAAAATAGTCGAAATCGCTGATGTCGAGGAATTGTACAGGAATCCGATGCACCCTTATACAAAGGCACTGCTGACAGCTGTACCGATTCCGGATCCGACAAAAAAGCGAGACAGAATCATCTTGCAGGGAGACCTGCCAAGCCCAATCAACCCTCCGACAGGCTGTGCATTTCATACACGTTGTCCTGTAGCAACTCCTGAATGTAAAGAGGAATCTCCTGAACTCCGGGAAAAAGCAATGGGTCACTGGGCTTCATGTATTCATGTACATCCTGAGCAGAGTGAGAAGACAAAGATTAATATTTCTTAACTTAAAGGAGGCGGGGTAGGTGGACGCACTTCGTTACACGGTAAAAAGGATTCTGCTCATGATTCCGATTTTGATTGGTATCAGTATTTTGACTTTTTTTATCTCAAATACGATTCCAGGTGATCCAGCTCGTTTGGCGGCTGGTCCTTATGCAGATGCGAAAGTAATCGAGGAACTGCAGGAAAAAATGGGCCTTAATGATCCTGTGTATGTACAGTATTTCAATTACATGAAAAATTTGCTCCAAGGGGATCTTGGTAACAGTAACTACTCCCATCAACCAGTAATGGAAGATATCAAACAATATTTTCCGGCAACTCTTGAATTAACATTCTTCTCGATGTTTATAACGATCTTAATCGGAATACCTTTAGGTGTTATAAGTGCAAGCAAGAAGGATAAAGTAGCTGACCAATTTGCAAGGGTCATGGCCCTTATAGGAGTGGCGATGCCAGCATTCTGGCTAGGGATCATCTTTCTATTATTCTTCTATTTGAAGCTCGGGGTTCTGCCCGGTTCAGGACGGTTAGATACTGGCCTGTCTCCTCCAGAGACAATTACCGGTATGTACACGATTGATGCATTGCTCACGGGAAATTGGACAGTGTTTAAATCAGCAGTGATCCATCTAATACTTCCAGGCATAACCCAGGCAGCTGTAACAATTGGGATGATTACAAGAATGACAAGATCATCCATGCTTGAAGTGTTAAGAAGCGATTACATCAGAACAGCCTTTGCAAAAGGTGGGTCAGAGAAGCGAGTACTTTACGGCCATGCATTGAGAAATGGAATGATGCCGATCATGACGCTCCTCGGAATGACTTTTGGCCATTCGCTGGGCGGAAGCGTCCTCGTTGAGTCAGTGTTCTCGTGGCCAGGACTCGGCAAGTATGCGGTCAATGCCATTACATATCTGGATTTTCCAGCTGTTATGGCCGTCACGATCTTAATCGCCGTACTCTTCATTCTCGTAAACCTTATCATCGATATACTCTATCAGGTTGTCGATCCTCGACTTAACTATGATTAAAGCTGTTTACGTAAAAATTATTGTTAAAATCCTAAAGCCGATTTTAACGTGATAAGAAGCCGTTTTGTAGTTCGGAATTAAGTGTGCAGGCTCTTTTCTCAAAATTTGCTTTAATTTTGTAAAGAAACATAGGTCATTCAATCCAATTTTGTAGCCAAAAGCAACAAAGTTAGAGAAAAGAGCCTTGATTAAAAGGAGGCAGTAAAAGTGGGTAGACGGATTTTGCAAAGTCCTTTAACAGTGTTAGGGATTTTCCTGGTAGCAATGATCATTATTCTGGCAATATTCGCACCATGGATAGCCCCCAGGAATCCTTTGGAGGTAAACCTTGGACAAAAATTGCTGCCGCCAAGTTCAGAACATTGGTTCGGTACGGATGAAGTAGGTAGAGATATATTAAGCCGAATTATCTTTGGAACAAGGATCTCTTTAAAGATTGGATTAATGGTCGTTTTAATCTCATTTCCAATCGGTACCATCCTTGGAGCCATCGCAGGTTATGTCGGTGGTATGGTTGACCAGGTAATCATGAGGCTTACTGATATTTTTCTCAGCTTCCCAGGAATCATCCTATCAATGTCCATTGCTGCTGCTCTTGGACCATCAATTGAAAATGTCCTGCTTGCATTAGCGATCACCTGGTGGCCATGGTACACAAGGATTGTACGCTCATCAGTCCTGTCAATTAAGAGCTCTGAGTTTATCGAATCAGCAAAGGCGATCGGAGCCAACCCTTTTAGGATTCTGTTTAAAGAAATCATTCCTAACGCGATTGCTCCAGCAAGTATTCAGGCGAGCCTGGACTTGGGATTCGTTATCCTGGCTGCAGCAGGACTGAGTTTTATCGGTTTGGGAGCACAACCTCCATCTCCTGAGTGGGGAGCTATGCTTTCCTCGAGCAGGGAAATACTGCGGGATGCCTGGTGGGCCGCCACTTTTCCTGGTTTAGCAATCTTGCTGACTGTATTAGGTTTTAACTTATTGGGTGATGGTATGAGAGATTTGCTTGATCCTAAAAATAGGTAATTATATTTCTTTGAAAGGGGTGATTCCTGCCTTTTAAAGCTTTGCTAGTAAATAAATCCACTAAAAATTTGGGGGGAAACAAATGAAGAGGAAGAGTATCTTATTTAAAGTGATGACCATGGCGCTGATCCTGTTACTTGCATTGACTGGATGTAATAAGTACAACCAGGAGACGACTACACCTGCAGAGGGAAAGAAAGAAGAAAAGAACGAAACGCCAGCAGAACCACAAGGTTCCGGAAATCCAGAAGTCTTCAATTTCGCTACCAACCAGGATATACCTCACCTTGACCCACATGGCACTGCTGCTAACACTTCGTTCCGCGTAACTTATATGCTATATGATCGTCTCGTTACTTATGATGGAACAGACACTGAAGTAAAGCCTCAACTTGCTGAAAAATGGGATATTTCCGATGATGGTTTAACTTATACGTTTTATCTGAATAAGGAAGCTAAGTTCCATGATGGAACCCCTGTGACAGCTGAAGCAGTTCAATATTCATTCACACGTGCCATTGATATCGGAAAATCAGCAGCTGGACAATTTAAAAAGGTCATTTCTAAGGATAGCTTTGAGATTGTTGATGATCATACAATCAAAATCACTTTGGAAAAACCATTTGCACCATTCTTGAAAACACTTGGTACTGTCTTTGCTAACATTGTCAATCCTAAGCTTGCTGAAAATCATGGTGACGACCTGGGCGAAAGTTATCTTGCTGATAAAGGAATGGGATCAGGTCCTTTCGTTCTAGAGAGTTGGGATCGCGGCCAAAAGATTGTTTTAAAAGCTAATGAGAATTACTGGGGAGAAGTACCTAAACTAAAAACTGTCAATATCATGATTGTCAACGAACCATCAACTGCAAGATTAATGCTAGAAAAAGGAGAAGTAGATTTGCTGGATTATTCTATGCTTTCTCCTGACGTCATGAAGCAAATGGAAGGCACGGAAGGAATCGATATCATCACCCAACCTGGATATCAGATTGACGATATCGCGATTAACATGGAGAAGAAACCTCTTGATAATGTGAAGGTGCGCCAGGCATTGGCACACGCCGTAAACTACGATTCTATCAATAATGATATTCTTCTTGGAGCTGGTAAGCGTATCGGCGGAATCATCCCTGAAGGAATGTTTGGTTATAACCCAGATGTGAAGCAATATGATTTTGATCTTGATAAAGCAAAGGCCTTGCTTGAAGAAGCAGGACTCGGAGACGGTTTTGAGACAGAAATTCTGATTTCCGAGAATAATGAAGTACGAAAGAATATTGCTGTCATGCTTCAGTCAGACTTCAAAAAGATTGGTGTTGACTTGAAAATCAAGACATTGGCATGGCCGACATTCCTGGAAACCGTTACTTCCGGCGGTCATCAATTAGCGTTGGCAGCATGGACACCGGACTATGCTGACCCGGATTACAACCTTTGGTACTTTGCTCATTCTACTAGTAAGGGCCCAGGCTTTAACCTTGCATTCTATGAAAACAGCAATGTAGATCAGTTATTGGAGGAAGGCAGAAAGACTGTCGATGAAGGCAGACGTGAGGAAATTTATAAGGAAATCCAGGCAATCATGAGCGAGGAAGTTCCATATATCTTCCCTGCACAGCGACTTGTCCAGGCTACTCAAAGATCTTGGGTAAAAGGGTATGAAATCAACCCAATGAATACATGGTATGTTCCGTTCCAGAAGATGACGAAAGAATAATTCCAGTAAAGCGACCGCAGGACTTTATCGTATGCGGTCGTTTTATTCAATCAAATTCAGGAGGAAAAGCAATGTGTATGTTTGGGAACCAGAAGTTTGGAAAGATTGTCCTCTTCCTGGAAACAGTACTGACGGATAGGGTTGATCCTTTACTGGCAAAAGGTAATGAAGGATGAAGAAGTTTTCCGATTTATCTATTTTGGAAGTGGCTGAGTTATACAGACGAAAGGAATTATCGCCTGTTGAACTAATCGGAAGCACCTTTGAAAGGCTTAAAGAAGTCGACTCAGAACTGAACAGCTTCATTACGGTGTTGGAAACAGAAGTCACGCAAGCAGCGAAAGAGGCTGAGGCTGATTTCTTAAGAAATGAAGTTAAGCATGTTTTATATGGCATTCCATACAGCGTAAAGGATCTTTATTATACAAAAGGAGTCAGGACGACGTGCGGGTCCCAGATACTTAAAGATTATATCCCTAACAACACTGCTCCATTGGTATCACGGTTGCAGAATTGCGGAGCCATCCTCATTGGTAAAACGAATATGCTTGAGTTTGCTTATGGAATTGTTCACCCTGCTTATGGGCAGACAAACAACCCCTGGGATGTGACCAAGACTGCTGGAGGGTCCAGTGGCGGATCAGCTGCTTCGGTTGCTGCCGGGATTGGGTTATTTTCACTAGGTTCAGATACGGGGGGATCAATAAGAATTCCCGCTTCTTATTGTGGGATTACAGGGCTTAAGCCGACATATGGTTTGCTTCCGCTTGAAGGCGTATTTCCGTTATCGCCTTCACTTGATCATGCTGGGCCAATGGCAAAAAGTGCGGAAGATTTATTAGAGGTTATGGATGCACTTGTGCCGGGCTTTCTCTCTGCAAAACTTCCAAACAATAAAGATAAGATCATCGGAATCCTTCCGGCTGACAAAAGTTCAGATGTAAGCGCAGAGGTAGCAGGTATTTATAAAGAAACACTTAAACAGGTAAAGAAAATAGGATGGACTGTGAAGGAAATCGAGTTGAAGTATTTTGATTCTACAGAAGAAATCGTTATGAATGTGCTTTTACCAGAAGCAGCCTTAATTCATGAGAAATGGCTTCATAGAAAAGAGGAGTATGCCCATTTAACATATAAACAAATTGAGGCAGGCTTTTCACATCGGTCTCTTGATTATTTGAAAGCTAAAAGAGAGTTAATGTTCGCAAGGGAGGATGTTGATCGGGTATTGAATGAAGTGGATTTTCTGCTGATGCCGACGGTCCCTTATCCTGCTCCGGAAGAGGACCCTGCCCTAGAAGAAGGTAACGAAATGAAATTTACCGGGTTATTCAATGTTACAGGACATCCAGCCATGACGATAAACACAGGTTTTACAAAGAATAAGCTTCCGGTTGGACTGCAGCTTGTCGGAAGACGATTTGACGACAAAAGACTGATTGAAACAGCAGCGAAACTAGAAAAACTGTTGGGGAAATCAATGAAAGGAATCAAAATGAATGTCTGATATTCTAAATTACCTTAAAGAACACAATGGCTACATCACAGAAACTTTGCTTAGGTTGACAAAGGCTGAATCTCCATCCCATACAAAAGCTCTCGTAGATAAGTGCGGTGAAGTACTGCGGGAGGAATTCGAGAGATTAGTAGACGGTTCCGTCGAAATGATTGAAAAAACGGAAGTTGGCAACCAGTACAAATTTACATATGGAACAGGGGGAGATGAAGGACAGATTTTAGTGATTGGCCACATGGATACAGTATGGGATGAGGGGGCATTGCCAATAAGGCAGGTAGGAAACCTGCTTTATGGCCCGGGGGTCTTTGATATGAAAGGCGGACTTACTATTACACTATGGGCATTAAAGGCATTGAAGGAAACGAGTGCTCAGCTTAACAAGAAAATCACCTTCCTGGTAACAACAGATGAAGAAGTGGGCAGTTCTCATTCGAAGGAAATCATCCTCAAGGAGGCTGAAAAAAGCTCAGTCGTATTTGTTCCGGAATCAAGTATCGGACCGTGTGGGGCTGTAAAAACCGAAAGAAAAGGAGCTGCGCAGTTCCTGATGAAAATTGAAGGAATTGCAGCACATGCTGGTATCAATGCATGGGATGGTGCCAGTGCAATCGAAGAGATGGCTTATCAAATCCTGGATTTGAAAAAGCATGAAAATCGTGATGAAGGGATTTCAGTGAATGTTGGGGTAGTGAAAGGCGGTACCCGAGGGAATGTCATTGCCAAGGAAGCTGTAGCAGAAATTGATGTTCGCATCACCAAAAAAGCACAGGCAGAAAAGATTACTGAAGCGATCTTGAATAGGCCTGTTTTTGTAAAAGGAACAAAGGTAGAGGTTATTGGGGAAATCGATCGTTACCCTCTAGAACGGACAGAGGCAGTGATTCAATTGTATGACGAGTTGAAGGAAATCGCCGCATCACACGGATATGATTTGAATGAAGGGTCTTCAGGCGGAGCGAGCGACGGCAACTTTACATCAGGGATAGGTATTCCGACAATCGATGGGCTGGGCCCGATTGGCGACGGAGCCCACACAGAGAATGAGCATGTTGATTTATCTAATCTCCCGTTCAGGGCCGCACTTATGGCTGAAATTATCCAGAGATACGCCAATAAATAAAGGGGGTCTGTTTATGTACATGATGGATTTAACTGCCTCAAAATTCAAGGAAATTAAGTCTTCCGTAGACACTGTATTGCTGCCAATTGGAATGATTGAAATGCATGGACCTCACTGTTCACTTGGAACGGATGTATGGATTCCGCGTGAGTTTGTCCGTCGGCTTGATCAGAGGATTGGAAACAGATTATTGATGGCTCCGGAAGTTGCTTACGGCCATTCATGGGGTCTTGCTCCGTTTGAAGGGACGATTGATATTTCTGCTGAAGCCTTTTCTCAATATGTCTATGAAATTGGAAAAGAGTTTCACCGAAATGGTTTTGAACAGATTGTCCTGTTCAACGGACACGGAGGCAATATTCCAAGCTTAACGACTGTTGCGGAAAAGCTTGCTAACTTAGGGATGAAGGTCTTAACCATCAATTGGTGGGTGGATTACCGTGAACAAATTCTTGAAATCACAAAAGGACCTGGCCATGGTGGTGAAGATGAGACTTCGTTAGTTCTTGCTATTGATGAGAAGCTTGCTGATCCTAGTCTTGCTGGTGATCATCAGGTAAATGTGAATCCGAAAATCAAGTACGAAAAATCAGGCAAGGTGTTATTTAAGGATGGCTATTTAGGCAATGCAGGAGCAGCAACAGTCGAAAAAGGCGAAAGATTATATGAAATGATGCTGGAACTAGTTTTATCCGATATTGAAGATCTATGGAGGGTTGCATATGAATCAGTCAATTAATGAGAAGAAGCAGATGTTGAGATGGACAGATGAGCCAGTTGGGGAAAAAATCGTGGATGTTGTCGTCAGTTTGAATGAACAGGCTCAAAAATTACACAGCCAGGAGGTTGCCACGGCAAGTTACAGTAATCTGAAGCCAACGCTTTCCAGCTTCGATGAGATTGGTGACGCTCTGGATGGAGTAGAAAGTGCACTCAAAACGAAAGAAGGACATGAAGGAGAATATATGAGAGCAATGACGAACGGTTTTCGTTATTTTGCTCGAAGCCTGCAGGGTGACACTGTTCCATATGAAGAGCTGATTGCGAACATACAGGAGCTACCATCTACCTTGATAACTGACCAACAGCTTGAACATGCTAGAGAGATGGTTGAAAAAGGGCTATCAGACCTTGGGTACAAAGGAAGTTTATTTGAAAAAGCTACTGCCTGGCGTTCTGATACATTGATTGATCCTGAACAGGTGACAACAGTAGCAGAAAACTTCCGTGAAAACAGCAAGCAAGGGACTTTGAAAAGGGTGATCGGACTGCCAGAAGAAGATGGGATTGATTGGATCAAGCCTATCAGGGGTGTGTTCTGGAGCGGATATTCCAAATATACCGGTAGCTATCGCGGAAACTTAACCTTCAATATTGACCGCCCATGGACAGAACCGATTCTTGCACAGATCATGACTCATGAAGGCTATCCTGGACACCAGGCGTTCTATTGCCGATGGGATTACTTATTCCAGCAGGGAAAGCTTCCACTCGAGGCTTCGTACTACTTAATCAACAGTCCTACCAATGCATTGTTTGAAGGTGGACCTGAAACAGCATTAAGCTTCCTCGGCTGGGATGATGTAAACGAAGAAACACCTGGTGTAACGGATGAGCAGAAGCAACAGTATTTGCTCGCAAGGAATTATCTCGATTACCAAAGGATGTTCACCACTAATGCCTGCTATATGTATAACCTTGGCCAGGTATCCAAGGAGGAAGCAATCGATTATTTGATCAACAAAGGCGGAATCACCGAAATCGAAGCAAACAATGCATTCCGCTTCTTTTCAGACCCTATACAAAAAACCTATTTCCCTTGCTACTATTACGGCCGCTGGATGGTAGGAAACGCCTACAAAGAAACTCCCAAAGAAAAACGCGAAGAGTATTTCTCCATTCTCTATGACACACCACATACAACCAAGACTTTTATCAAAGCGATCAGCAAGCTGAACGGAAAAGAATTCGATGCTTTTAACACGTTGAAACAATAAAAATGGAAGGTGAGGCTTTTTGGAGCTTCACCTTCAAAAAATATACTCAGTGGAGGTGAATGAATGGAAATAACTATTATTGGCTCGGGTGCAATTGGAGGGGTTCTGGGCGCATATATCGCGAGAGCGGGTGTAAAGGTAGTTTTCTGTGATATTGAGCAAGAACATGTAAATCACATCAGAAATAAAGGATTAAGGATAGAGGGTCCAGCAGAAGAATTTGTAGTAAAAGGAGAAGCTTATACCCCACATGAATTGATTGCAAGGAAAAAGCAGCTTGATTGGGTTTTTATTTGCACGAAGGCCCAACATGCTCAACAGGCATTGGACCAGGTCTGCCAATTGATCAACAAAGACACAACAATTGTATCTTTTCAAAATGGATTAATAGACTTGAAAGTTCCCGTACAAAAGAAGGTTTCTGAGCCACTATGCTGTTTTGTCAACTTTTCAGCAGATTATCTTGAGCCAGGCCGGATTTTGTATGGTGGGGTATCCTCTGTAGCGATAGGAGAATTTAACGGGTCATCTACCGATAGATTGAAAGTGTTGAAGGAGATATTGGAACATTGGGGGCCAGTCAAAGAAACGGATAATATATTGGGATATTTATGGAGCAAGTTGTCATATGCAGCATTATTGTATGCAACCGCCCTAGTAGATGAGACTATGGCCAATATCGTAGATAGGAAAGAATTCAGACCAGCGCTTATTGAGTTATGTGCTGAAACACTTGAAGCAGCACACGTAAAGAACGTGAATGTTCATTCTTTTGATGTATGGAGGCCGGAATTAATCTTTCCTAGGGAAAACCAAAAACGAGAACTGTTAAATGCCGAATTTGATCGTATTTCGACTTGGATGGCAAAAAATAAAAAGCAAAAAAGCGGAATATGGCGGGACATAGCTGTAAGAAACCGTAAGACAGAGGTGGATTTTGATTTAGTTCCAATATTAGAGATTGGCAGACAGCATAATTTGTCCTTCCCTCTAACTAAATTTGTAATCGAAAGAATAAAAGAGTTAGAGCAAGGGGTCAAGCAAATGTCATGGGATAATCTAATGGATTTGAAAAAGCTATATGAGGATGAAGTACTAAGGTAATGAAGAAAGGGGTTTGAGGATGAAAAAGAGTCAACCTTTTGTATTATTCATATTGCTGCTTTGTTCAGTCTTATTAATAGCTGGGTGTAATAAATACAATGAAGAGGCTACAACAAAATCGAATGATCAAAAAGACAAACCACAAGCTGACACTGCCAGTGAAGTCTTCAATTTTGCAACCAATCAGGATATTCCTCACTTAGATCCTCACGGAACCGGAGCTAATACATCTTTTAGAATAACTTATATGCTCTATGATCGACTTGTTAATTATGATGGTACCACCACAGAAATTACCCCTATGCTGGCGGAAAAATGGGACATTGCAAACAATGGACTGAGTTATACTTTCCATTTAAGGAAGGACGCTAAATTCCATGACGGCAGTGCCGTTACTGCCGAAGCGGTTAAATATTCTTATTTAAGAGCCTTAAAGGTAGGCAAATCGGCAGCGGGACAGTTTAAAAAAGTAATTGATGAAGATAGTTTCGAAATTGTCGATGACCATACGATCACTATCAATCTCAAACATCCATATGCTCCATTTCTTAAGACTTTAGGAACTGTTTATGCGAATATAGTCAATCCGAAGCTTGCTGAACATGAAGGTGAAGACCTTGGAGAAGAATACCTTGCTGATAAAGAAATGGGATCAGGACCCTATAAACTTGAAAGCTGGGACCGTGGACAGAAACTAGTCTTAACTGCAAATGAAAACTACTGGGGAGAAAAGCCGACTTTGAAGAAAGTTAATATACTGGTTATCCCAGAAGCATCGACAGCAAGAATCATGCTGGAAAAAGGTGAAGTTGATATGCTGGACACAACCACAATTTCTCCGGCGATTCTGGAAGAAATGGACGGGAAAAATGGAATCAAAGTTCATTCTTCTCCAAGCTACAAACTAGTATTTGGTGATATGAACATGTCGAGAGCACCATTTGATAATCCTCTTATTAGAAAGGCATTTGTCCATGCTGTTAACTATGAAGCGATCATAGAAAATATCTACCTTGGGAATGCCTTTAGGGTTAACTCGGCAGTTCCTAAGGGTATGTTCGGTTTTGCCAAGGATACTCCTCTATATCCTTATGATTTAGAAAAAGCAAAGCAATTCATCGAAGAGGCTGGTTATAAAGATAAGCTTGAATTTGAAATTTCAATTTCAGAAAATGATGAGGTTTATAAAAACATGGCCGTGACTATCCAATCAGATTTGGCAAAGATTGGTGCAAAAGTAACTATAAAAGAATATGCGTGGCCTACTTATCTAGATTTAATAACATCGGGAAACCATAATATTTCGTTAGGCGCATGGACACCTGACTTTGCAGACCCTGATTACAACTTATGGTATTTTGCACATTCTTCTAGTAAAGGGCCGGGCTTCAACACAGCATTTTATGACAATAAACAAGTTGATCAACTGTTAGAAGAAGCACGCACCACTGTTGATGAAGCAAAACGAGAAAAGCTATATGAGGACGTTCAGAAGATCATGGCAGAAGAAATCCCTTACGCCTTTATAGCGCAAACGATGGAAAGCGCGCCTGTAAAGGATTATGTAAAAGGATATGAAATGAATCCAATGAATACATGGTATGTCCCTTTCCATAAAATGTCCAAATAATTATGAGAGGGCAGGTTTTGTAAGGTTTAAACCTGCTCCCTTCATTCACATCGGCTGCTTTCGTAAAGATTGAGTTAAAATCCTAAAGCCGATATTTACGTGATAAAAGCCATTTTGTTGTTCGGTATTAAGTGTGCAAGCTCTTTTCTCCTAATAAACTTTAATTTTGTGAAGAAACATAGGTCATTTAATCCTATTTTGTAGTCAATACAAAAAAGTTTGAGAAAAGAGCCTTCATATTAAAGTGAAAGAGGCTCATCAACATGATCGAATTAAAATACTTTACAGAAGGTGACATCCCACAACTTATAAGCTGGATTGATAGTCCTGAATTTTTACTTCAATGGAGCGGGACAGGATTTACCTATCCGCTGACTCACCAACAGCTTATTAAGTATTTGGGTGAAGCAAATAAAGAAGGTTCAGAGATTCAGGCTTTTAAGGTTGTTCACGTTGAATCATCGAAGGTAATAGGGCATATTTCGCTTGGTTCAATCAATCTTCATAATAAAAATGCGAGAATGTGTCGAGTCCTAATTGGTGATGAGGAGATGAAAGGCAAGGGCTTAGCTCCTTTAATGGTCAAAGAGCTTTTAAATATAGCATTTGAAAAATTTGGTCTTCATAAGGTGAGCCTTGCTGTATATGATTTCAATACCACAGCTCTTAAACTCTATCAGAAAATGGGTTTTCGAACAGAGGGTTTGATTAGGGAAGCATCAAGAATCAGAAACGATTATTGGAGTTATTATGAGATGAGTATTTTGGATCGAGAGTGGAGTGGAAATAGGAGGGAGAACCTTGGAAAAGTTGACGGAGATTGAAAAAGAAATAATATCCCAAATAGATGCAAATCAACTAATGGAATACAACAATGAAATAGCCAAAGAGGTGAGATTGTCAGGATCTGAAGAAGAGCTTCGTGCGTTCAAGTTTGCCCAAAAGACTTTAGAAAGCTTTGGACTAGATACTGAACTCTCTTTTCACGAAGCTTATATTTCTCTTCCACGTAAAGCTAGCTTAAAGATTGGGGATATCGATGTTCCATGTATTACTCATTCAATGGCACCTTCAACCATAGAGAGCGGGATCAGTGGGGACTCGGTTTATGTTGGTGATTATTCGAATGATAAGCTATCTCTTTGCAAGGGCAAAATTAGCGTTGTAGAAGGCATTGCAAGTCCAGAAGTTATAGCAAAGCTTAGTGGTGCTGGAACCCTCGCCGCCGTCTTTATTAATGGACCTTATACACATGAAATGATTGTTTCAACTGTTTGGGGAAGTCCCACTGCCGAAAATATCTCCCATATGCCG
>NZ_JBIQOE010000061.1:0-2032 GCF_047739415.1 Mesobacillus sp.
GGTAAAGACAAAGCCTGGTCAGTATTAGGAAGTTTCATGAAATAATCGTTTGTAATTAAGAAACCCGCACCGTGGATTATAACGGTGCGGGTGTGCGGCCGAGCCTAGGTCGTATCATATAGCGGGTGGGATTCTCGCCGAGTAAGAACTAGACATTCGCTCGTAGCGAGTCTTGGAGGGCTAAAGGTAACTTTGGCCTTTAAGCGTAGACAGTTAGGTAACGGGCCGAAAGCCAAATGGTTGAAGGGATTGAGCTCCATAATGTTAGTAAATCGAGAGGGCTGATGCCTTACGCACAGCAGAAAGCTACATTTTATCCTTCGATAAAGGCAAGAAGGGTAGAACCTCTCTGGAGTCAGAGACCTTGGCACGTTATAAATTGATATGATACGGGAACTCGGGAGACCCTACCGGTCTTTTTTTAGAAGAGTATGGTCTACAAGTGATAACAAGCAAGGAAACCAAATGCCAAAGGTAGGGAGTCGGATAGCAGCGTAGTACCAATGAAGTTGGGTAATGCCGATGGAGGGAAGGCTAGCTACCAGTTATCACCCTTACTAGGGACACATTTACTACACACAGAGGTAGGAATAATAAATGGAAACAAAACTACTAAGGATAGCAGAATTAGCAAAATCTGAGCCTAAAATGAAGTTTACATCTCTTGCACATTTATTGAATGAGCAATCTTTAACTCAGTGTCATCATGAATTGCCTAATAAAAAGGCCACTGGTATCATCGGAACGACAAAAGAACAATACAATGATAGCTTGGAAGAAAACATAGAGGATTTAGTAAGTAGGCTTAAAAGCAAAAGTTACCGTCCTGTTCCTGTAAGACGAATGTATATCCCAAAGCTCAACTCAAACAAGATGAGACCACTGGGAATACCGGAACATGAAGATAAAATTGTTCAAAAGGGCATTACGAAAATACTAAATGCCATCTATGAAAATGACTTTCTAGACTGTTCATTTGGGTTCCGTCCAAATAGAAACTGCCACGATGCGCTGAAAATACTGAATCAATATATTGAGAAGAGAGCAGTAAGCTATGTAGTCGATGTAGATATTAAAGGATTCTTTGATAACGTTGACCACAAATGGATGATGGAATTCTTGAAACTCCGAATCGCTGACCCTAACTTACTGAGAATAATCAGCAGGTTTCTTAAAGGTGGATACATGGAGGAAGGGAAGAAATACAAGACAGACAATGGCACACCGCAAGGTGGAGTGATATCTCCGATATTAGCAAATGTCTATCTCCATTACGTTCTCGATCTATGGTTTGAAAAAGTGGTTAGGAAGCAATGTAAAGGACAGGCATTTATAGTAAGGTACGCAGATGATTTTGTTTGTTGTTTTCAGAATAAAAGTGAAGCCCAGCAATTCTTCCATTCATTAAAAGCGAGGTTAAAGAAATTTAACTTGGAAATAGCCGAGGATAAAACTAAAATAATTCCCTTCGGACGGTTTGCGGAAAAGAATGCAAAACGTGACGGGACTGGCAAACCACATACTTTTGATTTCCTTGGGTTTACCCACTATTGTGGGGTAAGCAAACAAGGAAATTTTCGAGTTAAACGGAAAACCAGCAGGAAGAAAGTCCAAGGCAAACTAAAAGAAACGAAAGAATGGCTGAAGAATAACAGGAATAAAGATACTCATATGATTATGGATAGATTTAAACGCTCACTAATAGGTTATTACAACTACTATTGCATCACGGATAACACCCAAACTGTTAACAACTTCAAAGCGAAAATTGAGTGCTTACTATTTAAATGGCTAAACAGAAGAAGCCAAAGGAAATCCTTTACGTGGGATAAATTCAGGCTCTTTCTTAATAAATATCCACTACCTTCACCAAGAATCAAAGTGAATATCTATGACTTGAGAAAAGAAATTAGCTACATTCTGTGAACGATAATTTGGAGGAGCCGTGTGCGTTAATAGCGCAAGCACGGTTCTGTGAGGGGGGAGGAGTACAATTTACCGCAAGGTAGAAAGGCTCCCTTCTACTCGACTA
>NZ_JBIQOE010000062.1:0-6672 GCF_047739415.1 Mesobacillus sp.
TCCATGCTTGTGCCTGATGCACGTGTCACTTTTGCACACGGCCGCATGACCGAAAATGAATTGGAATCTGTCATGCTTGGTTTCCTTGAAGGAGAATATGATGTCCTGGTCAGCACGACAATCATAGAGACAGGTGTAGACATTCCGAATGTAAATACACTGATTGTATACGATGCGGATAAAATGGGTCTTTCCCAGCTTTATCAGCTAAGAGGACGGGTTGGACGCTCAAACAGGGTGGCCTACGCCTACTTCACATACCGAAAAGATAAGATTCTGACTGAGGTTGCGGAAAAACGCCTGCAGGCAATCAAAGAATTCACTGAGCTGGGCTCTGGTTTTAAAATCGCGATGCGTGACCTGTCAATCCGTGGTGCCGGTAATTTGCTCGGTGCCCAGCAGCATGGCTTTATCGACTCAGTGGGTTTTGATCTGTATTCACAGATGCTCAAGGAAGCAATTGAGGAGCGAAAGCCTGAGAAGGATCAAGTGCGCAAGCCTTCGATTGAAATCGATCTTGAACTTGATGCATATATACCTGATAGCTACATCTCTGATGGACACCAGAAAATCGAGATGTATAAGCGTTTCCGTGGTATAGAGACATTGAAGGATATCGATGAATTGAAAGAGGAAATTACCGACAGGTTCGGGGATTACCCTGCAGAGGTGGACACCCTATTTAAGGTAGCAGAACTTAAGGTGTATGCAATCACAGCAGGTGTGGAAACAATTAAACAGGCTAAGCAGGATGTAACGATTCTTTTAACAGATGATGGAAGCAGCAGAATTGATGGTCAGAAGGTGTTCAAGCTAAGCAGCCAATATAGGAATGCAGTGGGGCTTGGAATGGATGGCAAAAAACTGAAAATGGTCGTCCATACGAAAGGCATGAAAAACGAGCGCTGGTTCGACATTACTTTCGAGATGATTAAGGGACTTCATGACTCCCAAAAAGAACAGGAAAATACAGTATCGTAACCATTTGGAAATAATTTGTAATCTAAATGTAAAATGATAAGGTGTTTCAAAAAAGATAGACAAGGGTAATTTTTGTGTGTACGCAATTATTAGCTGGAAGGTTTATCCGTTTTTGGCACCTTTATCACTTCAAAGAAAATAATAATGAGAAGTGTATAGAACTTTCCATATGAAAGATACTAAGTTCAAATCTTGGTAAGGTTGATTAATAAAGGCAATATCATTATCGAAGGCTCATTTCGTATACCTTCGACAAAAGGATTATTTCCGATAAGCAACAATTAATACAAAAACAACCTTACCTAAAAAAATAATCATCAGATGAAAGTGAGGCAACGTTGGATGAAAGCAACTGGTATTGTTCGTCGAATCGATGATTTAGGTCGTGTCGTAATCCCTAAAGAAATTAGAAGAACACTTCGTATTCGTGAAGGGGATCCACTGGAAATCTTTGTGGACCGTGATGGTGAAGTCATTTTAAAGAAGTATTCACCAATCAGTGAACTGAGCGATTTTGCGAAGGAGTATGCAGAAGCGCTATATGATAGCTTAGGCAACCCGGTATTGATTTGCGATAGAGATACTTATATCGCATTAGCTGGAAGTTCCAAGAAGGACTACTTGAATAAAAACATCAGTGAACTTGTTGAAAAGACGATGGAAGACCGCACTTCGTCCCTTGTGAACCAGCAGACTAACATCTCGCTTGTTGAGGGGAATGAAGAGCCTGTATCTGCTTATACAATCGGGCCAATCATTGCAAACGGAGATCCAATCGGGGCAGTAATAATCTTCTCTAAAGAAGGATCATTGGGTGACGTGGAACAAAAAGCTGTTGAAACAGCTGCAGGCTTCCTGGCAAGACAGATGGAGCAATAATCAAGATTCCTGATTTTTACGGATTTATAATCTTACCTAAAAGGGCAGCTGACAAAGCTGCCTCTTTTCGTGTTTTGAAGTATAAGTTTCTTGCACGAAGAATAGTTTCCAGCTCCAGCGCTTGTCGGGTCTGACCAAGGCGCTTGCGCTTTTCTGTGTTACATCCTTTTAACAAATTGATGTTGCCTGTCACGCATGAAGCCGTCACTTTCGCCCTTGTGATATAATACGGTGGAAAATGATAATTGGAAGGAGATGGGCGATGAAGCCCGTTGCAGATTCAAAGGAACTGATGAAGGGAGCCATGATTCTTACTTTGGCAGCCCTTGTTACAAAAATTTTAAGCGCAGTTTACCGTGTCCCGTTCCAAAATATTGTCGGGGACATTGGTTTTTATATTTATCAGCAGGTTTACCCCTTTTTTGGCATTGTCATGGTTTTATCTACATACGGATTTCCAGTTGTGATATCCAAGCTTTATACAGAGCAGCAGGCTGCAGGGAATACTGGCAGGGCGGATAGGCTTTTGGCTATTTCACTTGTTTTCCTCAGCATGGTTGGACTACTGTTCTTTTTGTTTTTCTATTTTGGTTCTGGATGGATTGCCGAAAAAATCGGTGACCCTGAACTAAAGCCTTTATTCAAGGTCGTCTCCGTGCCATTCCTGATCTTCCCGTTCACCTCTGTGTTCAGGGGATACTTCCAGGGAAAGGGAAACATGGTTCCGACTGCGATATCCCAGGTTTCTGAACAATTCATCCGTGTTGCGACTATTCTGATCCTGTCAGCGGTCCTGGTACAGCAAGGCTTCTCTCTTTATATCACTGGTGCCGGTGCTGTGTTCGGGTCAATAACCGGCGGAGTCATTTCCGTTTTAATTCTCGGCTTTTTCTATCTGAAAAATGGAGGAGCTAATCCCTTCACGCGTTTTCATATTAGGGATCTATTTAGGGACGCAGCCTGGGTCGTAAAAGCACTTACCATTCAGGGATTTGCGATAAGCATTAGTGGGATGCTGTTAATATTGCTTCAGTTGGCAGATTCGTTGAATATGTATGCCTCATTGCTGGCAACGGGACTGACTGCAGAGGAAGCAAAATCGGCCAAAGGCATTTTTGACCGAGGGCAGCCGCTCATCCAGCTTGGGACAGTTGTCGCCACCTCGATGTCATTAAGCCTTGTACCGGCGATTTCTGGTGATAAATCAAGTAATCGGCGGGAAAAAGTCCTTCCCAAAGTCAGGCTTGCGCTTCAGACAAGCCTGATATTTGGCGCGGCGGCGGCGGTTGGCTTATACAGCATCATCGTTCCAGCAAATATCATGCTGTTTGAGAATGCAAATGGATCCGATGTTCTTGGACTACTCAGCCTGATGATTTTATTAGGCTCTGTTATCCTGACGATTATGAGTATATTACAGGGGCTTGATAAGTCCATTTATCCGGCGGCGGTCATTCTTGCGGGATTTGGATTGAAATACATATTAAACCTATTGCTCATCCCTATTGCTGGAACAATGGGCGCAGCTATCGCCACATTGGCTGCGATGCTGGCTGTCATGTTTATCCTGATTTATAAACTAAGACGTGAGCTGGGGCAGCCTGTTCTATCGCTTGTCTTTATAGTGAAAATATTGTTTTCCTCAGCAGTGATGGCTGTCGTTTTGCGATTATTTTTATTTATAACGGATTTCGGATATGGATATATCGAACCAGACAGGCTCGGAGCTATATTTCAGGCATTAAGCTCAGTGGCCGTGGGATCACTTGTTTACTTTTTTATTTTAATAAAAACCAGGGCTTTGACTGAAGAAGAACTAGTAACTTTGCCATTTGGCAGCAGAATTGTCCAGTTGTTCTCTAAATAGAGCCTTGAAGGAGGAAGTGTGGATATGACTAATAAAATATTGATCATCGGACTGGGAGCGGGTGACCTTGACCAGCTGCCGCTTGGTGTATATAAAAAGCTGAAGCAGGAGAAAAACCTGTATTTGCGGACAAAGGAGCATCCGGTAGTCGCCGAGCTTGAGAAGGAAGGATTGCAGTTTCAATCCTTCGATGACGTATATGAAAAACATGACCAGTTTTCGGATGTTTATGAAGAGATAACAGAGATTTTGCTTGCAGAAGCAGAAAAAGCGCCTGTAACCTATGGAGTTCCTGGACATCCTTTGATTGCAGAGCGAACCGTGCAGCTCCTGCTCGAACGAGGGCCAAAGCGGGATACAGAAATTGAAATTGGCGGCGGTCAGAGCTTCCTCGATGCCATGTTCCAGTCACTGACGATTGATCCGATCGAAGGTTTTCAACTGCTTGACGGCACCGCACTGTCAAAAGAAGATTTACTGCTAAAGAGTCACACAATTATCGGACAGGTGTATGATGCGTTCGTTGCATCTGAAGTCAAGCTGACGCTTATGGAAAAATTGCCTGATGATTATGAGGTATACATCGTGACTGCTGCCGGAAGCAGTGAGGAAGTTATTAAAAAAGTTCCATTATTTGAACTCGACAGGGAGATGGAACTTAGTAATTTGACGTCTGTTTATGTCCCGCCTGTTGAAAATGAGCAAATTTTATACAAGGATTTTCTGAAGCTGCGTGGAATTATATCAGAACTGCGCGGTCCGAATGGATGTCCTTGGGATAAGAAGCAGACTCATCAAACATTAAAGAAGTATTTAATTGAAGAATCATATGAATTACTAGAGGCGATTGATAATGATGATATCGATCATATGATTGAAGAGTTGGGGGATGTGCTGCTTCAAGTCATGCTGCATGCGCAGATTGGTGAGGATGAGGGCTATTTTACCATCGATGATGTTATTGAAGGCCTGTCTGCAAAAATGGTCCGCAGGCATCCTCATGTGTTCGGAGACAAAACGGCGGAAAATGAAGCTGAGGTCTTGAAAAACTGGCAGGAGATCAAGGAGCAGGAAAAAGGCGGTGCCGTAAAATCCATGCTGGAGGGAGCCGGCAAAGGGCTTCCGAATCTGCTTAAGGCATATGAATTGCAAAAGGAAGCTGCTAAAGTTGGGTTCGACTGGAAGACGGTAGCCCCGATTCTTGATAAGGTAAAGGAAGAAATCGAAGAGCTTTTCGAAGAAATCAATGGAAATGGCATTCAGGAAGATATCCAGTTGGAGTACGGTGATCTATTGTTCGCACTCGTCAATTTCGCAAGGCACTATGACATCAATCCTGAAGAGGCACTGAACAAGGCCAACCGGAAGTTCATGCGCCGCTTTGCCTATATCGAACAAAAAGCAGCAGAGAATGGCCGGAGTGTCGATGATTATACATTGGATGAATTGGATGCTTTCTGGGAGGAAGCGAAAACACAAGGATTATAGGTAAAGGCTGTTTTCACATTAATTGTTGCTTTTCAAACACTTACACTAAGCCGCATTCTTAAAGGTTTGGGGCTCTTTTCGAAGATGCTGCCTAAATGATATGCGTAAGTATTCAAAAAAACCAGATGAGTGTGGAAACAACAAAATTTACGAAAAGAGCATAGGTAAATCAAACCAATAAGAAAAAAGGGGTTTAAATACGATGAGGCTGGATAAATTTTTAAAGGTATCAAGATTAATCAAAAGAAGAACATTGGCGAAGGAAGTATCCGACCAGGGGAGGATCTCCGTCAATGGTGTGCCTGCGAAAGCAAGTACGAATGTAAAAGCAGGTGATGAACTGGCGATCCGGTTCGGACAAAAGGTTGTTTCCGTGAAAATCGAAAGAATCCAGGAAACTTCACGCAAGGATGAGGCTGCAGAAATGTACACAATCCTTGGGGAAGAGCGAATTCCTGGAGATGATGAAGAGTAAGCTAAGCTTCCTGTGAAGGCTTGTTCTATTCTCCCTTATCCAATCATAAACATGTACAAAAGTGCATTATGATTGTGAGGGGTAATGATGAGCCAATACTATGAAACGAACCAGACAAAAAGTAATTTGCCAGACCACGATTTAGTGATGAGAGGCAGACGGACACTTGATATTACGGGAGTAAAGCAGGTTGAAAGCTTCGACAATGAAGAGTTTTTACTAGAGACTGTCATGGGATTCCTTGCGATCAAGGGACAGAATCTCCAAATGAAGAATCTGGATGTCGACAAAGGAATTGTGTCGATCAAAGGGAAAATCTTTGACCTGGTCTACCTTGATGACCAGCATGGGGAGAAGGCTAAAGGCTTCTTTAGCAAGTTATTTCGATGACGCTTTCGACCCAATTTTTGACCATGCTCGCCATGATATGGATGGGCACTCTATTCGGAGCTTCGCTTGATACCCATAATCGTTTTCTGAAAAGGTCAAAACGAAAGTCATGGATTGTCTTCATCAATGACATCTTGTTTTGGGTGTTCCAGGGTCTGTCGATATTTTATGTCTTATTTTCAGTGAATATGGGAGAATTGCGTTTTTATATCTTCCTGGCATTGTTATGCGGCTTTGCAGCGTACCAGAGTCTTTTTAAAAATATATACCTTAAGTTGCTTGAGCGGGCCATTGCCATCACAATCAACGTGTATGTGTTTATCGTGAAGGCGATCAGGATGCTTGTGATTAGGCCGCTCCAGTTTCTGGCTGCCACCGCCTTATCACTATTGCTTTTGACGGGAAGAGGCCTTTACGCTCTAGGAAAATGGCTTCTTGCCGTTTTACTATGGCTGTTAAACAATTTCATTTGGAAACCAGTTAAAATAATATTCTTACTTTTTTGGAAACTTTTGCCGAAAACAGTTAAAAAAAGCGTCGAGAAGTTATATAATAAATTGGCAGGATTTCTAAATATAGTAAAGAATTATTC
>NZ_JBIQOE010000063.1:0-6188 GCF_047739415.1 Mesobacillus sp.
GAATTAATGTGTGTATGCACACTGGATAAACATTACCAACTTTCATTTTACTATGTACCTATTTTTATTACAAATATCTTTTACCTTATACCACCTTTAAAGGTGCTTTTTTATTTTCTACATATATCTTATATATATTTATTCGAATTCTAACCTTTTTAAACATAAAAACCGCGATGCTGGTAACAGCCCGCGGTTTTTTCAAGGTTTTTACAAATAATTTATTTGCTAAGTTTGATTACGGATGCGATATTTGCGGCAATTCTTTCTACATACGTACTGGCGTTTTCGAACGCATCTTCTAATGCAATGACACCCGGTACTATGCTGAATACTGCGTCGATCCCGTGTTGGTGTACTATCTCACTGTCTGATGCTACATTACCCGCGATCGCGATGACCGGAACTTTGTGTCGTTTCGCTGTCTTCGCAACGCCGATCGGAGTTTTGCCGAAAATCGTCTGGCCATCAATCTTGCCCTCACCAGTAATGACAAAATCGGCATCTATTAGTTGATTTTCTAACTTGGTTGCCTCCAGAACAATGTCAACGCCTCTTTTCAACTCGGCAGACAGGAATGCCATCAATCCACCACCTAGTCCACCTGCTGCTCCTGCACCTGATACATGTTCAATATCCTTGCCAAGATCTTTACGAATAATATCAGCATAATGGTGAAGGTTGTTGTCCAATACTTCAACCACTTCTTGAGTTGCCCCTTTTTGCGGACCGAAAATATGTGATGCCCCCCTCATACCTGTTAAAGGATTATCTACATCGCATGCAACATCAATTTTTACCGAGTCCAACCGTTTATCTATTCCAGCTATGTTAACCGCAGCAAGCGAATTTAATGCTCCTCCGCCCTCACCAATTTCTTTTCCATCAGTATCGAGTAGCATGATGCCAAGGGCTCTTGCCATGCCAGCTCCTCCATCATTCGTGGCACTACCGCCTATTCCAATGATGATCTGTTCAACACCATAGTCCAGAGCCGCGGCAATCAATTCTCCTGTTCCCCTAGTTGTAGTAATCAGCGGGTTTCTGTCACCAGGAGGTACAAGATGAAGTCCGGATGCAGCAGCCATCTCTATGACCGCGGTCTTTTCATCGCCAGAAATACCGAAAAATGCTTCAACCGGAGTACCAAGCGGTCCTGTTACTGTCTTGTTGATTATTTTCCCGCCAGTTGCATCAACGAGGGATTGAACGGTTCCTTCGCCTCCATCTGCCATAGGTACCTTTACGAAGCTTGCCTCTGGGAGGATTTTTTTCATGCCATTCTCGATCGCTGTAGCGGCCTCAAGCGCTGTAAGGCTCTCTTTAAAAGAATCAGGTGCTATTACAATTTTCATGCTCGTTTTCTCCTCTCATTGAATACCGGAGTATCATTACACTGAAATGAAAGGTCCGGATTTCAACAAAATCCAGACCCATTTTACTTATCCGAAAAACTTGAAGATACCAAAGATTAGTGTCGATACAATTGCAAGCGTCAAACCGACAGCTGTTTCGTAAGGAATTAATTTCAAACGTTCTTTGATTTCCATGTTGACACTTCCGCCTGTGGCATGGAAGAAGCTTCCGTGTGGAAGGTGGTCAAGTACGGTTGCACCAGCGTGAACCATTGCAGCACCTGCTAATGCAGAGACCCCCATTTCCAGAATAGTAGTTCCGAATACCTGGGAAGCAACTGCTGTTCCTGCTGTTGTCGAAGCAGTAGCAGCCGACATGAAAATACCGGACACAGGGGCAAGGACGAATGCTGGAAGACCCAGTGCATCCAGGCTGTTAATCAGGACATCCTTTAACCCCGAATTAGCGATGATTCCCGCAAGTGTACCTGTACCAAGGAGCATAATAGCTACACCTGACATTTTACCGAGACCTGCTACAGCATAGTCATTAATATGTCTGATTCGGCCCATTGCAAGAGCTCCGGCAATACCGCCTGCAGGGAGGGCGATCATAGGATCAATGTTTATATCAAACAAAGGTCGTAAAGCAAGCAGGATGATTGTCACCAATGGCGCGACAATCGCTGGGACTATTAATGGAAGTTTCCCTTGAACTGTTGTTTCACTTTCCTGAGCTGTAACGTGAGAGCCTTTATTTACTAGCTTCTTAGCTAAAATATACGTCACAGTCAACCCGAAAATAGCGGGGATGATTCCGGCAGCCATGACAGAAGTCAATGGGATTTGGAATGCATCTGCTGCAGCAATGGCATTCGGGTTCGGGGACATAATATTACCTGCTTTACCGCCACCAATCATTGCAAGCAAGATGGCTGTTTTGGAAATGCCAGCTCTATTTGCGATTGCAAGTGCAATCGGCGCAACAGTGATAACAGCGACATCAACGAATACCCCAACGGTAGTAAGGATCATTGTAGCGATGGCAAGTGCAAGCAGTGCGCGCGTCTCGCCGACTTTTTTAACGATAGTTTCAGCGATTACTGCAGCAGCACCCGATTCAATCAGGACCCCAGCAAGTACACCAGCAGCCAGGATTCTTAAAACAGCGGGTATAATCCCTTTTGCGCCTTCCATCATCAAGGCTACGGTATTGGTGACATCCACCCCGCCTACAAGTCCTCCAATCAGGGCTCCGGCGATCATTCCATAAGCAGGTGAAACCTTCTTTAAAATAAGGAAAATAGCTACAATAAGTGCTACGATAGCGCCGAAAGCGCTTACCTGAATATCCAAGGTGATTCCTCCTCAAAACTTTTTGTACCCCAATTGTAAGCGCTATCTATTTGTATTACATTAGTCAAACGATCAAAAAAAGACCTGTAATAGTACAGATCTTTTGTGCATTTGCACAATTTCATTCTAATTCATTATTTAGAAACGATAAATACAAATGAAGCAGGTCTGTCGTTTTGCGGGGATCCTTCCCGGTTATTTCTGTAATTTTATCAAGACGGTATCGGAGCGTATTACGATGTACAAACAGCTTTTGCGCAGCCTTGTTCATGTCTCCGTTTGTTTCGATCAGCGCTCTTAACGATTCTGTGAGCTCTCCCTTTACATCCTTTTCTTTTAAAGATTTATAGAAAGGTTGTAAACCTTCTGTCAGGCCTTTTTTTGAAGCATTTAACAGAAAAACCGGAAGATAATAATCTTCATACATGAAGATGTCTTTTTGGGGCGTCAATTTCAAGCCGGATTTTAGTGTGTGGACTGCCTGCCGGTAGGACTTTGTTAATCCTGACAATCCTTCATGGTATTGACCAACGCCAATTTTCACCTGAATATTCCCATTCTTTCTTAAACCATCAAGCCATCCTTCTGTTATCTTTTTAAGGTAATGATCAAGGTCGGCCGGGGGAACTGCTTTTAAAATAACAATCCTGTCATGCTGCATCAGTAATAGGTCTTCTTTTTGAAGTCGGCTTTTTAAATAAGTGAATGTTTTCTTACGGTCAGATGTCTTGATGACAATCGCTGCCCGGGCCAATTCCAGATCAATACCGAGACGCATAGACCTTTCCAGGAAAAGCGGGTCATGTTTGCCTTCATAATGGATGATTTGGCTGACAAGCTCATCTTTAAGCCTTTGATCCCACTGTATTTCATTCATCAATACAGCCTGCTGTAAGCTAAGCTCAGCAGCCATGCGTACAAGTTCTCCGAAACTTCTTATTTCATCCGGGGAACCAGTAATCCCTATAACACCCATGATTTTTCCATCAAAATTGATGGGCAGGTTGATGCCTGGCTTTACACCATGGAGCCTTTTAGCCTCATCTTCGGTTATTTCAAAACCGGTCCCTTCTTTGATTACGATGACTGCGCCTTCATGCACGTCATCTAAACGTTTTTTGTCGCCTGATCCAATTATTACGCCCTGGTTATTCATTATATTGATATTCTTTCCGATGATCCCCATCGTCCTGTCAACAATTTCTTGAGCTAGCTGTTTGTTTAAAAATTCCATGTTAAAAATCCCTGCCTTGATCACTTGAATTCCTATCATTATGGCCGATTATTTACGATAACAAAAGAGAAGCGCGAGAACATGAGTCCTCACGCACAAGAATTATTTTGTTAAAGCGTGCTCCACTTTTATACATCTGTCCATAATCACGGTATATCCTTTATCTGTTAGGAAGTTATAGGCCTCCTCGTGCTCAAGGCCAAGCTGTGCCCAAAAAACATCTGCATCGATTCCCGCAAATTCCTTTGCAACCTCCATCAAATGTTCCGAACGACGGAAAACATTTACGATATCTACGTGCCCCTTGATCTCTTTAAGTGTTTTAACGGCTTTAACTCCAAGTACCTCATCAACAGTTGGATTGACAGGGATGATTTCATAGCCCGCTGACTGCATAGCCTTCGATACCATATAGGAAGTCCGCTGTGGATTGTCGCTCAATCCCACAACTGCTATTCTCTTTGCCGCCTTAAGGATTTGGCCGATTTCCTCCCGGCCTGGATTCTTAATTGCCATATTACCTCACTCCTATGGAATATTATGAGCCTTACCTTATTTTATCGCACTATTATGTAGACTCAAATCAACTTGCCTATCATTCGTAATGTATGAAAACATCCTTAATAAACTACGAAGATTTTAGTTTGTCCACTCTTCTGTTCTTCATTAATGTGAATTGATCAGCAACAACGGCAATCAATGTACCGAGGATTAACCCGTTATTAAGGATGGATACAAGGACAGGCGGGATGTTGCGGAAAGCTTCTCCGGGAAGAAACATTGCCCCTACACCGGCCAGCAGCGAAGTCCCAATGACGATTCGAATCCTCTTTTTATCATCCTCACGGTCGAATTCCGAAAAAGCGATGCCAATCATATTGACGAATATAACAAATGTGACTGAATAGCCAACAGGTGCTGGCAGTGACGCGAACAAAGACATCACATGCGGCAGCATGCTGGCAACGACGATTAGCAATGAGCTTATAATAAAAGGCAGAATCCTTATAATTCCAGTTGTTGCGATAAATCCAGCTGCACCAGATATGGGGACAGAGCCAATCGCCGAGAAAACCCCTCCAAGAAGCTGGTTGATACCGGCTGTAAAACCGCTGGCACGATAGCGAAAACCAGCATTTTCAGACCCCATATCTTTTAAAACTCGTCCAGTAACTCTTATGCTAGCTAACATATTGGTGATTAACAGGAATGTGATAAAAATTGAAGTCACGATCAAACCTGAATCGAAGATGGGCATCCCGAATGCGAAAACCTCCGGAATGGCAATTGCTGCTCCTTTGTATCCTTCGTAAGCTTTTCCCAGATCCAATATTGAAAAAAGCACCCAGCCAGAAGCCAAACTGAATAAAATTGCATACTGGCTGACCCATTTAATCCGATGTCGTGTCAGATAGAAAGTAATGCCAACCAAGAAAATGCTGAAAAAAGCGATGGGAAGACTGACCTCTGTTCTTCCGCCACCAAGTCCCACCATTCCATTAAGGAATGAGCCGCTTAATTGGATGACGAGCAAAAGCAAATAAATCCCGCTCACTACAGGTGTAAACAGCTTTGCCAGTTTATCTATAAGTTTGAATAAGCTTAGCAGGAAAAATACAATTCCGCTGATGATCATAGCCCCTTCTAGAGCTTGCAGGGTTTCAATGGTTGATGAAAACAGTGTCGTACTTAACCCTGCATATATTGTAAAAACACCCCACCAAAGGCCAGCTGGCCCCTCGTTAATTGGCAAACGATGTCCAATCAGGGCCTGCAATAGACCCGAAATACCCAATACAAACATCGTCCTCTGGACAAGTCCTGTCGTCTCCAAATCATTCAATTGGAATAAATCTGCAATCGCAATCGGAGCAACGATTGAACCTGCAATAATAAATGCCACCCACTGTATGGCTGATAATATTGTCTTCATTTTAAAATCTCCATTTTCTTGGCGTTATCGAAAAAAACATGCAGGAATGAGAATCATGTTCTATTCAATGAGAGGATACTAATCTTAATTCTGTAGGAGGATCCCCTTTTCCTTCGCCTATAATAATATCGTACTTAAGGATTTAGTAAAAAAGAAGTGATTTCTACCAAAGAACAAAAAGCGCAAGCGCCTCGTTCAGCCCCGACAAGCGCTGGAGGGCCGACCGGTGAAGTCGTTCTTTGACTTCATTGTGCGGACCGAAGCGTCTCGAGGGGCTAGGCGCTGGAGCTGGATTAAGAAAACTTCATGA
>NZ_JBIQOE010000064.1:0-7801 GCF_047739415.1 Mesobacillus sp.
CTTAAAAATAAAAATGCCTCATTCTAATCTGGGGAGATTAATATGAGAAAAAAGAAGAAAAAACCTTATGGACTGGCCTTGTTTGCTGGCTTAGGTGTTTTGGCATCTGTATTAACATTTCAGATGTATAATGAAGCCGAGGCCAAGGCACCAAGTATAAAAATGAAATCTCAAAAGTCACATCTTGAGAGAAGCTATGATGTTTCCGGAAAGAGCTTTGTGGAAACGGTGAAATTAGGAGCAATTGGTGATATCCTGATCCACGATACGGTATACGAAGATGCTTTCGTGAATCCCGGGTATGATTTCAAACCGATGCTCAGTAATGTTAAGGAATATTTAATCGAACCTGACCTATTGCTGGCGAACCAGGAAACGCTTCTTGGCGGAGTGGAAATCGGACTGTCAAGCTATCCTATGTTCAATAGTCCTGTTGAGGTTGGTGAGGCGTTTATAGACGCCGGAGTGGATATTGTTTCAAATGCAAATAACCATTCGCTTGATAAGTCTGAAAAAGGTGTACTAGCTTCCATTGGAAATATGGAAGCTGCCGGTCTTCCTTATGTAGGATCATACAAGGATGATGCCGACCAGCAAAAGCTGCGTATATTGAATAAAAATGGGATTGATGTTTCCTATTTATCATACACCTATGGAACTAACGGGATTCCAGTCCCTATAGGCAAGGATCACCTCGTGAATCTGATTGACCGAGAAGCGATGAAGGCTGAAATTCATCGCGCTAGAGCAGAGTCAGATGTTGTGGTTATGAGTATCCACTGGGGTAATGAATACCAGCGCTTCCCTACCGGTGACCAAGAAGAGCTTGCCCAGTTCCTTGTTGACGAGGGTGTTGATATCATCTTCGGGCATCACCCGCATGTTCTCCAGCCTATGGCGTGGCTGACGGCGACAGATGGCAGAAAAGCATTGGTGGTCTATTCTCTGGGCAATTTCCTGTCCGGGCAAATGTGGGACTATAAAGATATCGGCGGTCTTGCTACTGTTGAAATAACTAAAACCATCACACCGGAAGGTAATAAAATCGTATTGGAAAAGCCTGAATTCCTACCAACCTTTGTTTCAAGCAGCCGGCAAAGGAATTACCAGGTGGTTCCTTTGCAGGAAGCCGGTAAATTCGGTCTCGCTGGAGCAGAAAATAAATATAATGAGATCATGAATCATATGACTCAATTTATAAAAGAATAAGGTGAGAGTGCCCGGTCCATGAAGACCGGGCATTGCTTATGTTATAATCGGTCTATCTGGTATGGAAGGAGAACAATATGAATATTACAATTAATGATGATGCAGCAGCATGGTATGAAAACGAAATGGACCTTTCATCCGGAAGCTATTTGCGATTTTTTGTCCGGTACGGTGGTTTCAGTTCAATCCAGAAAGGTTTTTCATTAGGTGTCTCCAAGGAAGAACCTGATCATATCGGTGTGAAAACAGAAAAAAACGGTGTTACCTATTATATTGAAGAAAAAGATATTTGGTATTTTGACGGCCATGATATGATCGTAGAGCTTCATCCGGTTGGCCAGGAACCTGATTTCAAATTCGAAAAGAAATAAGGCAGACGCATATGCGCCTGCCTTATTTCTTCCCTTTTAAAAGATGGTTCTTAATGCCCTCTTGTTCCAGAATTTCAGCTTGCGTTGTTCCTAAAAGATCGAAATGAGGATAATTTATCTTCCTTTTGTCGATCCACTCCGGCCTCAAACCATATTTCCTTCCCCACTCAGCTAACTTTTCAAGATCCCTGCAACCTACTTTTGTAACCGTTGAACACTCTGGAAAGCGGTCATCAATCCAGTAATGGGTCAGGAAGGCGAGCTCCCCTTTATCGATTTTAGCTTTCCATTCCTCAAGCTCGCGGCGCTTGATTCCGAAAGCCAAATCAGACTTGCTCCTTTGCATCTTCTGGCTTCTTCATTGCCTGTAGATAAGCTTCATGCCAGTCAGGGAAGCTCCTTTTTAACGAAATCGGCCGGAAACTATCCTTTTTAACACAGACATGCTTTGAGCTGCCAGTCAATGCAAGCTCACCCTCACCATTGAAGATTTCATATTTATAGACGGAGCGAATGCCATCATATTCCTCCACCCAAGTCTTGATTGTAGCTGTATCTCCATATCTCAATGGTTTTTTATAGGAAGCTTGGATATCAAGGACAGGTGAGATGATTCCGTCCTTCTCCATTTCTGCATAATTAAAGCCAAACTCCTTAATCAATTGTGTTCTGCCCAGTTCCATCCACACCAGATAATTAGCGTGATACACGACTCCCATCTGGTCTGTTTCCGCATATCTAACCTCGATCTCCCTAGAAGAAATTTTCATTGGTAATCCCCTTTGTTTTTTCTTGTAAGTTTAATCTAACAGCTTTTTTAAAGCCGCTTCAAAATCTTGTTTTTCCAAGTATAAAACATCTTCACCCAAATTCTCAAAATTTTCGCCGTCAATCAATCGATATGCCTGGGATTGAATCGCTTCATCCACTAAGTTAGTAGCGAATCGACCGTTCCCATTGATTTCTGTTTCTGAGAGTTTTGCAGTTAAAAAAGCTTCAGCTTCCACATTTATTTGATATTGATACTTTCCAGCATAGCTCTTAATGATGAGCAGCAAATCACTCACATTATAGTCTGGAAAATGGAAAAACTTCTTGAACCTTGAACGAAGGCCAGGATTGCTTTCCAGCAGCATGTCCATTTCTGCAGGATAGCCAGCCAGAATCACGACAAGATTTTCATTATGCCTTGTCATTTCATCAACAAGAGTATCAATTACTTCCTTGCCAAAATCACCCGAGCTTTGACCAAGCAAAGAGTAAGCCTCATCTATGAATAATACTCCACCGAGTGCCTCCCGGATTTTTTTCTTTGTTTTGATGGCTGTCTGTCCAACATAACCAGCGACAAAATCAGCGCGGCTGCTGACAATCAGATGGCCCCGCTTTAACATACCGCATTCCTTCAGGAGCTCAGCGTAAATCTTCGCGACAGTAGTTTTTCCAGTGCCCGGATTCCCTGTAAAGACAGAGTGAAGCTGTATCGGCACAGCTGGCAATCCCTTTTCCTTCCGCAGCTGCTGCATCCTCACGAAGGAGATCAGGGAGGTAACCTCTGATTTGACAGTATCTAATCCGACGAGAGCATTCAGCCTGTCTAATGGTTTTTCCGCTGAAGGATTCGAAGGTGCTTCAAAGTCTTCTTTTTCCAATAAGGTATAGGCCGAAAAGTCATCTTCTTCAGTAGGCCGGGACCCCTTTTTGAAAATTGCTTCTAACACAAGGTTGCGTACCGTCCTGGCGTTTCCGAAGGTATCATCGACTCTTTCCATTTCAATACGATCCCTGAGCTCGAGCTTAGCTGGTTCTGTCATCGCATAATCGTTATCCTGTGCCGCTTGCTCAGCAATTTGCAAGAGTTCATCATCAGAATAATCCGGGAGATGGATTATATTCGATTGAGGGAATCGTGATCTTAAACCTGGATTCGCGTCAAGAAATTGTCGCATTTCTTCTGGATAACCAGCAAGGATCACAGCGAATTTGCCTCCATACTCATTTCCGGTCATTAAGGACACTAGTGTATCGATAGCTGTTTGACCATAGTCATTTCCAGTCTGGCCTTCCCGCTTAAGACTGTAAGCTTCATCAATAAACAGTACCCCGCCCAAAGCCTGCTCGACGACCTTCCTGACATTTTCTTCCGTCTGCCCGACATAAGCACCAACAAGCTGAGACCGGTCAGCCTCAATTATTTCTTCACGCGGCAATACGCCAAGCTGATGATATATTTTGGCAAGCAATCGGGCTAACGAGGTTTTTCCTGTTCCTGGATTTCCGGTCAGGACCATATTCAAGCTTTGATCATCCTTTGTTTGCAGACCAAGCTCTTTCCGTTTTTGCTGGTACTTCAAGAACCGGTAAAAATCATTCACTCTTTCCTTTACCGACTCCAGTCCTACCATTTTATTAAGTTCAGCCAGAGGATCCATTTCAGACTGTGTTTGGCTATCCAAATCCTCCGCAAACTCCTCTTGCCATTGCGTCTTGATATCTTCGAGGCTTTGAAGCCTTTTCTGCATTTCTTCATAATGGACAGCAGTGTGGAAAACTCCGGTAACTGACTCTTCATATAGCTCTGTTGCTTTCAGGAGTGCTGCCGTCTCTTCTATTGCCTTCTCCAGCAAATCGGTCAGCCGGTTAAACTGCGCCTCAAGTTCAGACCCTTTTTCAAGATGCTGGGCTGTTAGGTCATCAAGTTCTTCTTCAGCGTGTGATAAGAATTGCTGAGAAATATCTATGTACTGCTCTGCTGTTTTCTTTTTTAAGGCACGATTATCAGTTTCCCTGATCCGAGGGTAAACTAGCTGGTCAAATAAGTTCCCTTTATTTTTCCATTGATTCCTGGCCAACAAGGATTTTACCTTCTTGTTTGCCGGATTGTGTTCAATCGCAGTCTTTAGCCACTCGAGGACAAGAGAATCATAACCGTTTCGTTGGGCCCTCGATTGAGCAGCCAGAGTCAGGGTTTGAGACAGCTTCTTATTCTCTTCACTTTTTGTCAGCATCCTGACCGCGGTGATCAAACTGGCTTCATCCTGAATATATCCTTTTGTATTTATCTCTTCTTCCCATAGCAAAATCTGTTCATCTATAGGAATTTGGCTTTTTTGTCGTCCCATCCAAATCACTTCTTTATCTAAAGTTAATTACACACATTAGTTCACATTCCGTATATTATCACATTTTTAACCAAACGGAAAAAGACCCGCCTGCTGACGGGTCTTTCCTATTTACTGCTGGTTGTGCGCTTCATCCTTGATTTCAGCTCTAAAGGCATCAATGCTTTCTCGGCGACGCTCATTTTTAGCTTTGATTCTTTGCTGATCTTCTGGGCTCGAATTGACCATTGCAGCTTCTGCATCCTCCATATTCTCAATCGTATGATGGATCATGGACTGCAGCTTTTCCACATTATCGCTTCGATCGTCTGGCTTTGGTGTATGATTTGCCATTTCATGTACCTCCTTTTAAAAAGTACATCAATAGTATGCTACTACTCGTTTTGATTATTAGCGGAAAACAGTGGATAACTATAAGAAAAGCGCAGCGGCATGATCAACCTTAACACGCGCTGGAGCTAGTAACGAATTCAAGTATAAAAATGAAATAAAGCCTGCCAATACATTGGCAGGCATATTCATTGTACTATTCACCTTTAGTTTGTATTACCTGGGCATGTTCACCCGACTTATCATTCATTTTCTTTCCTTTATTGCCACTGAATCCACGCGGCTGCGTTCCCAGATGGCTTGGTACATAGTGCTTGCTGTCCTTTTTAGGATTGCTCATGTATATCCCTCCTCTAGAATAAGTTTTTCCTAAAGAAGAGGTATTCATAAATGGTAATGTATGATATTTACTCAGCTTTACCCAAGTGTTTTTGCTCTAATTTAGCCTCGATCCTCTCGAGTGCATCACGGTCATTCAGAAGTTGGCGTTTGTTTTCCATTACTAGCTCTTGAAAAGAACGCTTTCTAGGTTTTCTCATCGTGTTCACCATCCTTTGTCATCATTGTAACAGTTATTATGTCCGGAAACGGTTTCAATTATTACAACTTTTTGAAAATTTAATCGTATTTTATTCTTACCCGATATTTTCGTGTATCCTCCATGCAATTTTTACCATAATAAAACACCAGCAGCACGGTACTGGTGTCACTTTAAAAGTTCCTGCATTTGTTCGTATGTCATGGAACCGATATGCTTTTTTAGAATCAACCCCTGCTCATCAATAATGAATGTGGTAGGAATTGAAATGATTGAGTATGTTTGCTGTACGGCTCCATCTTGGTCAAGTAATATCGGAAAAGTTAATTCATTGTCCTTCACAAACGACTTAACATTGTTCTGAGGGTCCAAATTTACGGCAAGAATTTCAACTTCCTTTGAATTCTCTTTATAAAATTGCTCCATCGCCGGCATTTCCTCTTTACAAGGCGGACACCAAGTAGCCCAGAAATTCAGCAATACCTTCTTACCTCTGAAATCTTTCAGGCTAACCTCTTCACCAGCAAGGTTTTTCAGTGTAAAATCAGGAGCTATCATCCCAGCACCGACTCCAGTTACTGCTTTTGAAGCTTCAATTGCTTGTGGTTCCTCCGTCATATAAAAATGCTGGAATAACGAAAATAAAACCAAACCAGCAAGAATACCAGCAGCAATCGCTTTTTTGACCATAGGAAAACCCCCTTTGGTTTATTTACAAGTAGGATATCCCAAGTATACAAAGATAATGAAAGTGGAAAAGTGAAAAAATTTGAGGATTATGTGAATTTTTTAAGAAGAAATGGTAGTCGCTGGTCTTTTAATAAAATTCGGACATAACACTCCTCAGAGTTACATGAACCTGGGGTCATCTTTGGACAAAACGTGCAGTCACTCCCGATGATTTGTCTGAACTTGGGTCACCTCCGGACAAAAAGTACCGTTCCACTCGCTGATTTGTACGAACCTGGGTCACCTGCCCGACAAAACTTACTGTCACTCCCGCTGATTTGTCCAAACTTGGTTCTTCCACCTTCAACCTCTGATTCAGGATTATAATCACAAAATGCAGATTGCTTTAAAAGCAGCCATATATAAAAAATGCCAGGGAGTCGCTCCCTGGCATTCAAGCATGCTTATTTTTCAAACAAACGAGGCAATTCTTCGCTGTAGTTTCCTCGCATGATGCCTTTTTCTGTAATGATTGCGGTAATTAAGTGATGTGGTGTCACATCAAAGGCTGGATTGAAAACCTTTACGCCCTCAGGTGCTGTCGATTTACCGAAACCAGCAGTTATTTCCTCTGCTGCCCGCTCCTCAATCGGTATTTCATCACCTGTTTTTGTTTCAATGTCAATTGTTGATAGTGGCGCAGCGACATAGAATGGGATATTGTGTGCTTTTGCAAGTAAAGCTACACCATATGTACCAATTTTATTGGCTACGTCTCCGTTGGCTGCTACACGATCACAACCTACTATGACCGCTTGTACTTTTCCCTGTTGCATGACCATGGCTGCCATGCTGTCAGTAATGAGGGTAACATCGATTCCAGCCTGCATTAATTCCCACGCTGTCAGGCGTGCCCCCTGTAGCAATGGACGGGTTTCATCAGCAAACACCTTGATATCCATTCCTCGTTCCTTAGCCAAATAGATTGGAGCGAGCGCTGTTCCATACCTTGCTGTCGCAATGCCTCCAGCGTTGCAATGCGTTAAAACGGTCATACCGTCTTCGAATAAGGTCAAAGCATTCTCGCCAATGGAACTGCAGACATTTTCATCCTCCTGGCGAATTAAATCGGCTTCTTCTTCCAATAGCCTTTTAATTTCCTTTACTGGTTTGCTGCTTTCAACTTTAGTACGTGTATCCATCCTTTTGAGTGCCCAGAAAAGGTTGACTGCAGTCGGCCTGGAGGTAGCCAGGTAATCAGCTTGCTTTTCGAAAAATTCATAAAATGTTTCGAAATCAACCTCTGGTGCATCCTTGATACCAATAACCAGCCCATAGGCAGCTGCGATGCCAATTGCTGGAGCACCCCTTACTTTAAGCTGTTTAATCGCATCCCATACATCTTCAATATTGTTGATTTCCAGGAACTCAGTGACCTGGGGAAGTTTTGTTTGGTCTAAAATATATAGTTTTTCACCGTCATATTTTACAGATTGTAAAAATGTTTCTTCCATGGTGATCCTCCTTATGGCTTTTAAGACAATTCTGAAACTACATATCAT
>NZ_JBIQOE010000065.1:0-9840 GCF_047739415.1 Mesobacillus sp.
CGTCTGGATATGTTTGCTGAACTGCTTGAAGCAATTGATCCGGAAGTAACGGACCTTGAGGATATCGACCGTATGATCCAGATCGTCGAAGAAATGGACGCTAAATGCCGCGAATTCAAAAATCGCGATTTGTAAGGGACCTTTTATATGAGGTCTCTTTTTTATGATATCCGCTTGTCAGTGCTGACCAAGGCGCTTGCGCTTTTCTTTGTCCAGCTCCAGCGCCGAGCCAGTTTTCATCCATGAGTTGGCTTCCGCGGTTATCTTGCGAGAAGCGTTAGCTTTGAGCAGCTCGAGACGTGTCTAGCTGCGGCTCCTAACTCCTCGAGTCGCTTCGGTCCTGCCAATGAAGTCAAAGAACGACTTCACCGGTCGGCCCTCCAACGCTTGTCGGGGCTGACCAAGGCGCTTGCGCTTTTCTATTGATAGGATTGCTCCAGTTCCTCAATCAATGAACCGACATAAGAAACAGCTTTTCTCACTGGTTCCGGTGTCGACATATCCAGGCCCGCATGTTTCAGCAACTCAAGCGGTTTCATGGTGCCGCCCGCGCGAAGCACCTCAAGCCAGCGGTCTACAGCAGGCTGGCCTTCTTCCAGGATCAGCTGTGATACGGCCGTCGATGCGGTCAAACCTGCAGAGTAGGTGTATGGATACAATCCCATGTAGTAGTGAGGCTGGCGCATCCAGGTTAGTCCGGCTCCTTCATCGATTTCCACTGTATCGCCCCAGAAGCCTTTAAGGACGTCTGTTTTAATTTCAGTAAGTGTTTTTGCTGTCAGGGCTTTGCCAGCTTCAGCATGGGCGTATACGCGACGCTGATACTCTGCTTCAAGCAGATGAGTGACAAAGTTATGATAGTACGTTCCTAGAAGCTGAAGAATGACCCAGCGGCTCATTTGTGCATCATCTTTATTTTTTTCAAGAAGATGCTGTGCGAGAAGCATCTCATTCATCGTGGATGGAGCCTCGATGAAATACATGGAAGGGCGTACATTCATGATACGCTGGTTCTTGTTTGCCAGGTAAAAATGTCCCGCATGACCAAACTCATGAGCTAGTGTGAAGCAGCCACGCATATTGTCAGCCCATGTAATTAGGATATATGGATGTGAACCATATGGACTTGAGCAGAATGCTCCTGTTGATTTGCCGACATTATCAGCAAGGTCCACCCATCTCTCTTCAAATCCTTTTTCAATCATCGCGGTATAATCAGGGCCCATTACTTTCAAAGACTCTGTGATCAGTTCCCGTGCTTCTTCATAGGTGATTTCCGGATCGAATTCGGGATCAAAAGGAGCCTTCAAGTCACAGAACATCATTTTATCCAAGCCCAACACCTTTTTCTTCAGTTCAGCAAAACGTCGCATATGAGGTGCGAGTTCTTTATAGATGATATCGATTTGATTATTGTACATCTCCGGTGTTACCTGCTGTGGCTCAAGAAGCATATGTGTAACTGATTCATAATTTCGCAGCTTTGCGAGTGTAACCTGTTTTTTAACCTCAGTTGCATAGGTTGCAGCGATCGTATTTTGATATTGTTTTAGAGTCGAGACAAAGGATTCATATGCTTTTCTGCGGACATACGTGTCTGGTGAAAATTCATAACGGCTCTCAAAAAGTGCGAAAGATACCGGTAATTCATTATCTTCTTCGTCCTGAATTGATGAGAACTGCATGTCGGCCAGTTTAGCCATCCCATAGATATTGTAGGGTGCCGCATGAAGCTCCCCAAGCGCAGCAAGTACCTCTTCTGTTTCTGGTGATAGCTTATGCTTTTTCGTTTCCAAAAGCTCAACTAAGCTCTTTCTGAATGGTTCCAGTCCAGGCTCCTCCTGGAGGAATTCTTCTACTTTCCCATCCTCGAAATCCAGTATTTCAGATGAAATAAATGATAGAGCAGACGAAGCTTGTGTGCCAATGGCAGCTACCTTAGACGAATTTGCCTGATTGACAGGGTCTGTACCATCCGCAGATTGCTTCAAGCTTGCGTATGTACGGACTTTGACCAACTTTTTCGTCAGTTCTTCCTGAGCAGTAAGGCATTCCAGCAGCGCCTTTGAACCTGTATGTAAGGTGCCTTTAAATTCTGCGAAATTTTTGACGTCATCTTCAATCTCCTTCAGTGCCGTCTCCCAATCCTGGTCAGATAGGAATAAATCATCCAGGTTCCAGGTTAAGTCTTCAGGTACCTCCGTGCGGATCAGTCGTTTTTCAATCGTCTTAGTCAAATTGATCTCCTCCTTTGATAAGTTAATATTACTACGATAATCGAAATAATTTAAGTTAAAGATTTATTATTTTTAAAATTTTAAAAATAATAAAGGGTAATTACGTTAAATCTTATGGAAAAGGTATAATCTCTGGTTTATGATATTTATAAATTCGGAATTAATATAGGTGGGAGCCAGTTGATTATAATAGATTACATAATTAATCTTTCAATGCTTTCTTTAATGGTCAGTACTCCTTTAGTAATTCGGTCTTATCTAAATCTTAATCCACTCAAACAGCTGCGGCTTTGGGCAGGATTATATGCGGGAATTGTTTCTGCTGTGCTCGTTAGCCTATCATTCCAGGATCAAGGCTATTCATATGATATCCGTTACGCAGTTATCATTTTGGTCTTTGCATATCTTGGGCCAGGCCCGGGTATAGTTACTGGCAGTATTGCATTGGCCTCTAGATTGGTGGCTAGTGATAACTGGTTTCCGGCAATAGCTGGCTGGTTAGTGGTCATGGCCGTTTTTATCGTGATTCATAAATTCACTTTCCATATTAAACCTGTTAGAAGATATATGATTCTGACGAGTTCATATATTGTTACTTATATTATTATTGTACCGATCGCTTTGAACGTAATTAGAGATAGTCCAGTTTTTCACCTTCAATACTTATTATTTGTTTCAATAGGAGTGCTTATTGGAGGATTATTGATCGAATCATATGAAAAGTTATACAGAATTATTAAGGAACGAAAGAGGATGGAGCAGACACTTGAAGAAAGTGAATCCAAATACCGCCTCATTGCTGAGAATACATCAGATCTCATCATGGTAATGGATAAGGAGCATGCCATTAGTTATTTTTCTCCTTCTCATGAGGTGGCGTTGGGGCACAGTATTCCTGAGCTGGAGAAAAAAGATATATGTAAGTTAATTCATCCAGATGACGTTTTGAATTTCAGGGAAACACTCACAGAGATCATGAAAAATAAAGAGTCAAAGCCAGTAGAGTTTCGCTTTCAGCATATAACTGGTAAATGGATGGATTTTGAATCCCGCTGCATGCCAGTAATGAATGATGAGCGGGTGATTGAGCACATTGTTATAATAAGCAGGGATATTTCTGAGCGCAAAAAAGCTGAAGAGATTCTTTTACAATCCGAAAAGCTATCGATTGTGGGGGAACTGGCAGCAGGGGTAGCTCATGAAATCCGGAATCCTCTTACTACAATAAAGGGGTTTGTCCAACTGTATGGAAAAGATAATAAGTCGAATGAAATTAACAACTTGCTTCTTAGCGAACTAGAAAGAATTGAAACAATAACAAGTGAAATGCTTTCGTTAGGAAAACCTCAGGCTATCCAGCTTACCCAGGCCAACTTGTGTGATTTGATCGATCATACAGTCGAATTCTTATCCCCGCAAGCCAATATGAAAAATATACAATTCAGCCGAAGTTATCTGGGTACAGATTTCTTCGTAACATGTGAGAAAAACCAGATCAAGCAAGTGTTCCTGAATATTTTTAAGAATGCTATGGAGGCCATGCCCAAGGGTGGAAATATAGATATAAAACTGCAAAAAGGGATAGATGGTGAATGTATTATTTTTGTGCAAGATGAAGGCTGCGGAATTCCCGAAGAATTGCTTCCGCGCTTAGGAGAGCCATTTTACACATTGAAGGAGAAAGGGACGGGGCTCGGGTTGATGATTTGCCATAAAATCATTAAACAGCACAATGGGACGATTTCCTACCATAGTAAGCTAAACAATGGGACCTTAGTTGAAATAACACTCCCCTTAACAAATTAAGAAAAGGTAGAGGAACTATATAGAACAGGAGGATGGTACATAAGCCATCCTCCTTTTTGTATGATAAGAAACTATAAAATTCACTTCAAGAATTGTCCAGTTCCAGCGCCTAGCCAGTTTTCATCTCTGAGAGTACTTCCCCGATTATCTTGCGAGAAGCGTTAGCTTTGAGCAGCTCGAGATGTTTCGGTCCGCCCAATAAAGTCAAAAAAACGACTTCACTGGTCGGCCCTCCAACGCTTGTAAGGCTCGACCAAGGCGCTTGCGCTTTTATTATTGGTCTAACGAATGAGAAGTTTTTGTTCGTGCTTGATAGAATTGATATAAAATCAGGGCAACCATTGATAAAACAATCCCTGAAATATAAGGCATTCCAATGGCAATTGAGAACAGCCAACCGCCTAAAGGTGGTCCAATGATCCTTCCGAGTGAATCAAACGATGATAGCAATCCAGTCGTCCCGCCATGCCCAGTTGTTGATTTCTTTGTCAGCAATGAGGATACACTTGGGCGAATCAATCCATTGCCTATTCCAAAAATGGTGAGGAATAATGCTGCAGTACCAAATCCTTCAGTTAGGAGGATTAAACCGAAGCCTGCGGCAGATATGATGATACCGAGTTGGATGACCATACCCTCGCCAAGCTTCTTAGTCAATCTGCCGACTAATCCACCTTGTACGATGGCACCTGCAAGTCCCATGATCATGAAAATATATCCCAATTCTACGGATCCAAGCCCTGCTTTTTCAGCAGCAAAATAAGCAAATGTTGCCTCCAGACCAGCCAATGAAAGCGAAACGAACAATTGAAGCAGGAACAGCATGGAAAGCGGGCCATTCAAAGCCTTCAGTAATGAAGACCTCTCCTTATCCTGACGGCTGCGCTGTTCAGCTGAAAGCGACTCTTTCAATACAAAAGTAACGAATAAGAACGTAACCAAAGATGTCGCTCCTGCAAGATAAAAAGGAGTACTCAGGCTTGATTGAGAGAAAACACCGCCGATTGCCGGACCAAAAATAAATCCAAGTCCGACTGAAGCACCGATGATGCCCATGCCTTTACTGCGGTCTTCCTCGGATGTGATATCTGCGACATAGGCCATGACAGTTGGCATATTAGCCGATGACAAGAATCCTCCAATGATCCTTGCCGCAAACAGCATCCAAAGCTCTGTGGAAAGTGCCATCAAGAAGAAGGATAGGGACAGTCCCAGTATACCGATCATGATGACAGGCTTCCTGCCAATCCTGTCAGAAATACGGCCCCACATTGGCGCGAATATGAACTGCATCAAGGAATAAACCGCCATCAATAAACCTAATTGAGTGGGCGATGCCCCGATTTCTTCAGCGTAAAAAGGAATGACTGGAATGATGATTCCAAAGCCGACCATCACGAGAAACATAACTAAAAATAAAATAGGCAAAGCCTTTTTGGTGTTCATCTTTATATTCACTCCATTATTTCAACAGTATCATTGTTGTAGGTACACAATAATAAAAATTATATCAGAAACCCCTAAGGTATAGCGAAAATAACTTTTCGAGAGTGGAAACTTATTTAAATAAGATGTTGTAACTATCTGTTGAGGTAAACATTTGGCTTTTTGATTAAATTCAATAGTTTTATTATTGCAGGAAGATTATTTATTACTCTCATGATTCATCACTATTGACATTGTAATTGAATAAAATCCCTCCGTGTGGGAGTAGATTGTATATTTATTTAAGTATGAATTAGCGATGAAAATGTAAAGGAGTATAGCTTACTTTGAGTCTATCGACGAATTTCTGTAGAATGATGACAATGAATTCTTTTATGAAAAGGTGTAATTATGAAAAAATATGTAGTCATCGGTGCGGGAATATTAGGCGCATCCACTGCTTATCACTTAGCGAAGGCAGGAAAGAGTGTAACGATCATTGACCGTGGAGAGCCAGGGCAGGCAACGGATGCTGCGGCTGGAATCATTTGTCCCTGGCTAACCCAGCGCAGGAATAAAGCGTGGTATTTCCTCGCGAAGAATGGGGCGGCCTTTTACCCATCACTGATCAAACAACTTGAAGAGGACGGCGAGAAGGAAACAGGCTATCAGCGTGTAGGAGCCATCAGCCTCCATCATGATCGGGAAAAACTTGTGAAAATGGAAGAAAGAGCGACTTTGAGGCGTGAAGATGCTCCGGAAATTGGGGAAATCAGGCAGCTGGATCAACGCGAAACAAATGAACTTTTCCCGCCATTATCAGAAGAGTATTCTTCTGTGCATGTAAGCGGTGGGGCACGTGTAAATGGACGGTTGCTGCGGTTGGCTCTTTTGAATGCTTCGCGGAAAAATGGTGCTGAAATGATAAATGGAGATGCCCAATTAGAGTATTCTGGTGAAAAAGTGACAGGTGTTAAAGTGGGAGAAAAAAGATATGAAGCTGGCAGTATTATCATAACAGCAGGGGCATGGGCACCTGAGTTACTGAAACCGCTTGGAATGCTACTCAGCATTTCCCCACAAAAAGCACAAATCATCCATCTGGAGCTTGAGGATACAGAGACCAGCAGCTGGCCTGTCGTCATGCCGCCTAATAACCAGTACATTCTTGCGTTCGATGGAGGAAGGGTTGTCATCGGAGCAACACATGAAGACGAGAAGGGATTTGACTACCGCCCGACTCTTGGGGGCATGCATGAAGTCATCGATAAAGGATTATCGGTCGCTCCGGGTCTGGCTGATGCAACCTATCTCAAAACAAAAGTGGGATTCCGGCCAGTTGCACCGAATTTCCTCCCGATTATTGGTGCCGTTCCAGGTTTAGATAACCTATTCATGGCAAATGGATTGGGCGCTTCAGGTCTAACAGTCGGACCATATCTTGGAGCACAGCTTGCCAAACTGGCAGCAGGCGAAGATGTCGAACTAGATCTCGAGCAGTACGATGTCTCAGGAGCCATCAGCGATAATATTTCCTAGGCAATGAGAAAAGCAAGCAGGAGAACCTTTGAATGAAGGTACTTTGCTTGCTTTTTTGTGTTTTGGAGGCTGTAATCAGTTCCTGCATTGCCCGAAATGAGCTGGACAGTAAGAAAAGGGTAAAAGGAAAGGCCCTGCATTGCCCGAAATGAGCTGGACAGTAAGAAAAGGGTAGAAGGAAAGACCCTGCATTGCCCGAAATGAAAGCGAAAGCTATGAAAAAGGGAAAGGAAGCTTTTGATTGATCTTAAATGGTCAAGTGTATTGAAATCGGATAATGACCGTACTCACCAGGTAATTGCAGATAAGTGACTTAACAAAAAAATATTCACAGAAAGGCAAATATATCGCTTGTATGCGGGTATAACACTAAGGACATCCATTAAATTTGTTAATCAGTGTTCAGTATATATCAGGAAGGAGTCAACATCATGCAATGGAAAGGCAGAAGAGCGAGCAGTAATGTAGAAGATAGAAGAGGGATGGGCGGCGGAGGCATGCTCATGGGCGGTGGTCTTGGAGGCATCATCCTATTAGTGATCATGACATTTCTTGGCGGAGGCGATATGGGTGACGTCGTCAATAATATGACAAACGGCGGAAACCAGTCGCCTGCTCCTTACCAGCAGAGTGCTGAGGAAGAGGAGCTTGCCCAATTTGTTTCGGTAGTCCTTGCAGACACGGAGGAAGTGTGGTCCAAGGTATTCGCGGAAGAAGGGATGGAATATCAAGAACCCACCCTCGTTTTATATTCAGGAAGCGTACAGTCTGCATGTGGAATGGCTGGCTCGCAGGTAGGCCCGTTTTATTGTCCAGGTGACCAAAAGCTTTATATTGATCTTAGTTTCTATGATGAGCTTCAAACAAAATTCCAGGCACCTGGTGATTTTGCGATGGCTTATGTTGTCGCCCATGAAGTTGGCCACCATGTCCAGACCTTACTGGGAACGACCGATAAGCTGAATTCTCTTCGCGGTCGCCTGGATCAGACAGAATTCAATAAGTATCAAGTTCGTTTTGAACTTCAAGCCGATTATTTGGCAGGTGTATGGGCTCATCATGCTCAGGGAATGGGCGTCGTGGAAGAGGGTGACCTTGAGGAAGCGTTGAATGCGGCCAGTGCGGTTGGGGATGACACCATCCAGAAGCGATCCCAGGGTTATGTCGTTCCAGAAAGCTTCACACACGGTACATCAGAGCAGAGGAAAAGCTGGTTCAAGAAAGGTTATAAAGCAGGAAACCTCAAACAAGGCGATACGTTTAACACAAGGGAATTTTAGGTAGAGATAAGCATAGGCCTTTTTAGGGGTCCATGCCATCAAGTTAACATTCGTGGGTGGCACCAACTTATAGAGTTTAGCTCTTCAATGGAGTAACGAATTCTGATATAGGAAAGGAGCAATTCACAATGGGAACACAAATACGATCATTTTTCGCAAACGATACAGGTGATATACCAAATAATCCGACTTTACCGGTCATTGTCTATCAAGGTGTTTTTGATGACAACTTAAGCATAGAGGACCAATTCCAGCAGCATAATTGGACAGGCACATGGACTGGCGATATTTACGATTATCATCATTACCATACAAATACCCATGAAGTCCTGGGTGTTAAGTCCGGCAATGCAACCGTGCAAATTGGCGGGGATGCCGGAGAACGCCTGGAGCTTAAAGCGGGGGATGTCGTCGTCCTTCCGGCGGGAACCGGCCACAAGAAAATTGACAGCAGCCAGGATTTCGAAGTTGTAGGTGCTTACCCAAATGGACGAAATCCAGACTTGAAGGAAGAAGATCCTGGTGTCAGAGCTCAAGCATTATCACAAATTAAAAACGTTCCTATTCCGGAAACAGATCCGGTATACGGTGAGACAGGTCCACTTCTTCAAAAGTGGGTAAAATAATAGATATCAAGACAGGCAGCAGCTTGGTGTACCAACCAGACTGCTGCCTGTTTTTTTAGGTCAATTTGTTTCTCTCTATACCTATAAGGGTATATAATAAAAGTAAGATTCATGGCAATTCATCATTTGGACAAAATAATTAGTTGTAAAAGATAAACGGAATGAAGGAAGGGAAGCCATATGGCTAAGAAGAAATTTGTTTACTTCGTTTCATTGAGCTCCAATGTCCCTTATGTTTTGAAAAAAGCACTAAGAAACGCTGAGGAAGAGAACGAGGTTTCTATTTTCTTTGATTTGGACGGAGCACGGGTCCTGGATAAACGATATTTAAAGATTATGGAGAGAACCCACAATATTGATTTGCAAAAATTGATGCAGCAGGCTTTAGATAAAGGCATAAAATTTTTCGGCTGCCAGATGAATGTATTGATCGCCGATGGACTGGAGCTGGTTGAAGGTGCAGAGTTATCAGGAGTTGCAACCTTTTTAGAGACCGCCTACCAGGCGGATGCAGTACTAAGCTACTAATGGAGGTGAAGAGCTTATGGAAAAGAAAAAAGTAGTGGTTATGGCACTTCACGATCAATTGGAATCTGCATACCCACCTTTGAATGTGGCCGTGGGGGCTGCATCATCTGGGGCAGATGTCATCCTGGCATTTTCCCGCAGGGGAGTAAATATTCTGGATAAGCGATATGTATCCGTCCCGTCTGAGGACCTTGAATACTTATCAAATGCATTGAACGACTTTGGAGTATCTTCCGTCCATGACCTTCTAGGAATCGCCGTAGAAATGGGAGCCCAGCTCTATGTCGTTGATCTAGATGTAAACGATCGTTTCGATTTCATCCATCCCGCAGAACAGGTCCCAATCAAATGGTTACTAAACGAAGCAGCATCAGCGGATTTATTTATGCATTTTTAAAG
>NZ_JBIQOE010000066.1:0-8608 GCF_047739415.1 Mesobacillus sp.
AAAAATGCTCTTTTATTTTAATTTTATCGTTCTATATAATGAACGGGAGAGGGATAGTATATGTCAAATGAAAAAATAGAAATCCGCCCCATAGTATTAAGCCACCAGCCTATTCAATTTGAAACGTCACAAAGCTGGAATAAAGGACGCGGCCCGGTTTCAGGGGATGATGGAAAAAGTGATGGCAAGAAATATCCACATGAGCCATATCCAGACAAGAAGGACCATAAGAATAAGTAATAATACAAGAGGAGATATTTAACTAAATAAATACAATTTGGAGTTTATTATGAAAAGACTTTTATGGGGAAATTTAGGCGAGCATTCACTAAAAGTTAGTTTTCGATCTAAAATTATAGAGAATTTCGCAGAGGAATCATTCATGCTAAGTCATAGTTGTATTAAAAAGGTAGATATGAATGTGGATATTTTTGATGGCTTTGGTACCTCCTTTACCGATTACCATGTGAAGGTTCAAAAAGATTCGTCAAAAATCACCTTCAAAAGATCCGACTACCTAATAGAATCCACCCCAGACTACACATCAGCTACCATCCACGTCCACGACGAACTTGCATTAAAGCATGCCCTAATGAATCTCTACAGCTCGTATATCGTCTACCATAACTGGGGTTTGTTGATTCATTCATCCTGCGCGATTGAGAATGGCAAGGCGCAAATCTTTGCCGGACAATCGGGAGCAGGGAAGTCGACTGCTGCAAGGCTTTCGGAACCACGTGCTCTATTATCTGACGAGGCCACAATTGTTAAAATCTCGGAGAATGGGATCACTGTATTTGATTCGCCTTTCCGAAGTGAATTGCCATCCACAGGTTATCAACAGCCAAGATCTTTAGCTGGCATCCAGCTCCTGCACCAGGCGGAGAGTAACAGAATAGAAAAGATGCGGAAGCCTGATGCGTTGTTATCGCTAATGGATAAGGTATTTTACTGGAGCCATGATCCGGTTGAAACGCAGCGTATTATGGGATTATTACGGACCTTGGTAGTAAAGGTTCCTGTTTATGAGTTGTATTTTCGTAAAGATCCTACATTTTGGGAGCTGATTTCATAATGGTTCAATTTATTCAAAAAAATAGTTTTGAGGCGACCCATATTGAGGATGAGTGGATCATTCTGGATACTGATCAATATACGGTCACGAGGCTGAATGATCTTGGGGGATTTTGCTGGCTGAAGCTTGGTGTGGCTCAGACGGTGGATAGTCTACACACAGCAATTGACCAGGAATACGGTGCAGAATGCGAAAAAGATTCGATTGATAGATTTCTAACCGACCTAAAAAAGTGCGGGCTGATTCGCCATGCTATTTGATCAAGAAACGATTGTTTTTTTTAAGGTTGCAATTGAGAAAGATGGCTATCTTGAACTGCCTGCTCATGGGAACAGTATGTTTCCGTTAATCAAGAGAGGGGATGTATGCAGATTCAATCCATGCAGCCCTGGCTCCTTGGTGAAGGGAGACATTATTTTATTCCACACAGATCAGGGGCAATTAATTGCTCATCGGTTTATTCGCAAGGAAGCACACCTTTATATTTTCAAAGGTGACACTAATCTGGGATATGACTTGCCCGCTAGACCTGAACAAATCATCGGAAAACTTACTTCTATTAAAAAGTATAGATTCAATCTATCCGTGCAAAGTGCTTCAGTTGAACTATGGGGAAAGCTGATCATGACATTGCCTGCCATGTCAGGAATGCTGAGAAGATATCTTAACTGGAAATCTCATTATGCAGATATATGGAGTACGCTATGGCGAAAATTGAACAGCTTATAACGATTGCTAGTCAGTACTTTTCAATGAAGGATATCCGTAAAACCTTTTCGATGTTGAAGCCATTTTTTATTAAACATTGGAAGGCTTATTCGGCACTCCTTTTTTTATTAGGGTTCGATATATTCTTTAAGATTGCTTTTGCCTGGTTTTTCGGGAGTATTACCGACGCGGCGATTCGCAGTGATTTCGAGGAAATGAAAAGGCTGATTCCGATCGGGATTGGACTAACTGTTCTGAATATCATTTCGAATTTCTGTGATATTTATTTTGAAACGATTGCTTCTAATGGCTTGAAAAAGGATTTGAAGGAATATTTATTTAAGCATATTCTCAGCCTGCCTGCAGGTGTTGCCTCTAATCTTCGTTCCGGGGACCTTCTTTCGTATTTTACCAATGATATTCATAGCATTGATGGTGTCACTGGCAGCAGCTTGATTAATCTAATCCGTCTGCCGCTAACCTATATTGCCATCCTCATTTATCTCTTCCAAATAAATTGGGTTTTATCCATGATTAGCATCCTGGTCGCTCCAATAGCGATTGTAGCTGGGGCAGGATTTGGCTTGCTGCTAAAACGGAATGGGCGCAAGCTTCATAGTTTGATAGCTCAAATCAACAATACTTTAAGTGAAACTTTTCAGGGCTTCCAAGTTATACGATCTTTTACTCTTGAAAAGAAGGTCTTTGAAAAATTCACTCGTGAAAATGATGATTATTTTAAATTAGAGCTTGAGAATGCGAAGCTGCAGGGCTGGTATTATTCAGGAGGGTACTTGATCAGCTCTGTTGTTTTTCTTACCTGTCTGTCGCTAGGTGCTTATTTTGTCTACCAAAAAGAAATGTCGATTGGCTCTTTATTGACTTTCACCAATCTCGTTGGCTATCTTGTTTATCCGCTGACTGGCCTGGCGGGACAATGGGCCGGTTTCCAGAGATCGATCACTGCCATTGAGAGAATCATTGAATTGGTCGAAAAACCTGTCGCTTCTCTAGAACTAGCAGCTTACTCGCCTGTAAAATCAAACATGAAATCTATAGAGTTTAAGAATATTACTTTCAGTTACGATGAAAATAAAATGATTTTTTCAAACTTAAGTTTGCAAATGCCACCAGGGAAAATGGTCGCTCTTGTAGGTCCGAGCGGGGCGGGGAAAACGACGTTGTTCAATCTGCTTCAAGGTTTTTACCAGCCGCAATCAGGAAAAATTTTGATTGATGGAATTTCGACTGAAGAAATGGCACTCTCAGAGTTAAGAAGCGCTATTGCACATGTGCCGCAAGAGACCTTTTTATTTGCCGGGACCATTCGTGAAAACCTGTCATTGGCGAGGGAAGGGATTTCAGAAGTGGAAATGATGGAGGCTGCAAAACAGGCCTGCATCCATGACTTCATAATGGGACTCCATCAAGGATATGATTCGGAGATCGGTGAACGAGGGATTAAACTGTCTGGAGGTCAAAAGCAGCGAATCGCTATTGCAAGAGCCTTTTTAAAGGATGCGCCAATCCTGCTGCTGGATGAAGCCACATCGGCTTTGGATAGCCATACTGAATCTGAGGTAAAACAAGCACTCGAGCATTTAATGAGCGGAAAGACGACCATTGTGATTGCCCACAGACTATCCACAATCCAGAATGCTGACCAAATTATTGTGCTGGATGAAGGGGAAGTAGTACAGACAGGTACTCATGAGGAGTTGATTTCAGAAAATGGTCTTTACAGAAAGTTGAATTCAACTGTACTGAAACCTAAAAAGTCTGAACAACTATACTTGGTCTCTAAGTGAATGGAGTTTTAAAAAATGATGAATCAATTGTTGTCAGCATTATATATATATGACATGGAGTTGCCAGGTGATGAAGTCTATTATGAGGAGCTTTTAAGAAATCAGGAAATAGTTGCAATTGCTCCTCAGGTCTATCATCTATTGAAAAGCCAAGGTAAGCTCGATCAAGTTCCAGACTTTTTCCGCCAATCTCTAAAAGAGCAGTATTTTCAAACCATGCAGCTTAACTTATTTGTAAATCACGAAACAAATCAGCTTCTTAATGCATTCGAAGAGCGAGGTATCGAAGTCATTCCTCTAAAGGGTGTTGGTTTTGCTGAATCTTATTTTGGAAGCTTGGGTGCAAGGAAGACGTCGGATATAGATTTATTGGTGAAGGAATACGAAATTGATGCAGCTGTGGAATTAGTAAAACAACTAGGTTTTACAGTGGAAGAGGAAAGAATTCCTGGCCATTTTCATTGCAGCTACAGCAAGCAGCTTCCGGGATCAGAGATTCCTTTGGTGGTTGAACTGCACTGGGATTTATTGAAGGAATCCACAGCGCGGTTCGATATTGAAGAATTTTGGCAGGCGGCGCAGCCGTTAAAGCAATACTCTTCTATTAAAGAGTTTTCTAGTCTCCATGTCTTGTACATGATTATTCTGCATGGATGGCGTCATAATCTCGACTCCCTAAAATACCATCTCGATATTATACAGTTGATTCGACTTTTTAAGGAAGATGTAGACTTTCATTTATTGTTAAACATGGCTGGAAAGCACCAAACCAAAAAGAGGATTATTCGGACGCTTTCATCTGTCTATCAAGAGTTTCCTTTTCTAGATTATATTAAGCCTTTCCCATACAAATCTGCCAGGAAGTACTTGGAGTTTAGTGATAAAAAGGATGGAAGAAGCTTTTACAAGAAATATACAGATTACATTGACTATCAATATTTTAGTTATGACACTGCAAGTCATACGATGAAGGAAATACTTGCAACGATTCTCCCGGTCAAGAAATAGTGTTTGAGTTGAGTTGCTTGGGAATAATAATATGAAAAAGGAAGGTGAAGCACACTTGGTCCTGTTATTCTATTATCTTTCCCTACTCAACCTTGTCGACGCAGCCCTAACGGTTGCCGGGATAGAAAGTTCACTGATAACCGAAGCCAATCCGTTGATGGAGAGGATCTATTCAATAGACCTTAGACTATTCTTAACACTCAAGCTATGTCTATCTGTGACTTTATATTTGTTTATAGTGTATAAAAAAGTCCCTAAAACAAGGCTTGTTAAAGGTATAACACTGTTTGCAACTGCAAGTTATACCACAGTCATTTGCTTGCATGGTTTCTGGCTGGTCCAGATTGTTTGACCAGTCAGCCTCTTTACAACTCCTCTAAAAAAGTTCATTTCTTTTTACTATTTTCATATTCAGAATCCATTTTATCAGGCGTATAATTTTTCTTATAAAAGAATAAGAAAGAAGGCGTATCGTACATGTTTCAGACGCTGAAGCGTGAACTATTGGCCGGGATTACGGTTTCGGTTGTTGCGCTGCCGCTTGCGTTGGCTTTTGGGATGCAGGCGACGGGTAATTCGGATGGAGCCATCATTGGTTTGTATGGTGCCATCATAACTGGTTTTTTTGCGGCTTTGTTTGGCGGGACGAAGGGGCAGGTGACTGGTCCGACTGGGCCAATCACGATTATCTTTACTGGAATTGTGGCTACTCAGGGACTGGAGTATGCGTTCATTGCTGCGTTCATGGGAGGGCTTTTTCAGATAGTCTTCGGGATCTTGAAGGCAGGCAATTATTTAAAATTCATTCCATTACCGGTGGTTAGCGGTTTTATGAACGGAATTGCCATCATCATTATCATGGGGCAGCTGCAGTATGTCACGGGCAGCTTTTTAGTCGTGCTGCTGACTATTGTCTTTATGCTAGTTGCTATGAAGTGGATCAAGATTATCCCGCCAAGCTTGATGGCGCTGATTTTAGGGACTGTGGCAGTAATCCTACTGGAAAAGGTAGTTCCTGCCGTTCATTTTACACTGCCATTTATAAACGACTTCATTTTCTTTGACACCGCAGAGAGAATTGGAGAAATTCCAAAAGGCTTGCCACAACTTCATCTGCCGATTGCCGACTTGGGTGTGATCATTCAATTGATTCCTGCAGCGTCAAGCATCGCTGTTCTTGGTTCTATAGATTCTTTGCTTACGTCTGTCGTAATGGATAATATGACAGGGACTAAGCACAAGAGCAATAAAGAGTTAATTGGCCAGGGGATTGGTAACACCCTTGCCGGTTTGTTCGGTGCTATGCCGGGTGCCGGTGCAACAGTGAGGTCAGTAGTCAATTTGCGAAGCGGGGGGCAGACTGCTTTATCAGCAATGGTTCATAGTATTGCTTTGCTGCTGTTCATGCTGGTATTCGGACCACTTGCAGAAGAAATTCCACTCGCAGTCCTAGCGGGGATTTTAATCATGACAGGTATTACAATGTTCGATTATGACAGCTTGAAAATTCTTAAGGACGAACCTCGCACAGACGCAGCGGTCATGCTGGTGACGATGATTTTAACAGTAGCCATTGACCTGATGGTAGCAGTTGGCGTCGGCATTGTCATGAGTGCGCTGATTTTCATGAAGCGGATGAGTGAGGAAGGTTTCAAGATTAATAGTAAAACGGAAAATGGTTTAAAGGTATATAGCTTGGAAGGACCGCTTTACTTTGGGGCCACAGAGCTAATAACGAAGACAATCAGTTCGGATAGCAATCCTAATATAGTTATAGATATAGAAAAAGTAACGATTGTTGATGCTTCCGGTGCACTGCTTCTGCTGCAGCTTAAGGAACAGTTGAAAGAGCGAGGACAGAACCTTTACCTTGTCGGCAACGACCTTGACCTTGGCGGGATTCTTAGGAAAATGAATATTTTTCAGCAGTTTGGTGACGGAGGACACTTTGAATCACTTAACCATTTAATCGATTATAATAAGATAAAATGTAAGAATTTGGAAAATTAAGCTTTTGTTTCATTTGAATTGTTGCCCCACCTTTTTTGGGTGGGGCAGTTTTAGATTATAACTGCTTAATCTCTTTAGCTGGTACCCCTGCATATAATGTGTTTGGCTTACAATCCTCAATAACTACTGCTCCAGCAGCAATAACACAACCATCTCCTATATTTACACCAGGTAAAATTATTGCTCTGGCTCCTATCCAACATCCTTTTCCGATAATAATTGGTTTTCTTTTTGATTCTCCTGCTCTTTTTTGTAATGTACCGATCCTATGACTTGAAGTACAAATTAATACATCGAATGCAATTGATGTATTCTCTTTTATGGTAACGCTCTCCCAAGCATCTATAAAAACGTTATGATTAAGAAAAACACCACGTTCTATAAAAATGCTCTTACCACGGAAAGTACATCCCGATCTAATGTTAGATGAAGCAGTTCTCATTCCTGCAATCCTATAAAGAGAATAGCGTTGTTTATTTGTAACTAAAATAGATTTCCCTACTAGATTTACAAGCAAATTCCAAGTGATAAGTGATAATGAAGCCTTTAATCTTTTAATCATAACAATCCCCCTTATCTATTAATTTCATCAACAAATATTAGATTCCTTTAATAACAGAGTTAAATAATAAAATTTAAAAATTATACTATGACATTGTTGCCAAAATTTTCTTTTACAGGTACAATATGAAAGTATTCAAATAACCTAAGGAGGCAGTCGAAATGATTAACACAACTAATGGAACAGCAACAATAATTTCATATGGTTTACCTTCGACCTGCCTGTATTGTGTGTAGTAGCGCTTATTTTTGTCATGTTAAAATAAATGCGTAACCATGGACTGGGATGTCTGTGGTTTTTTTGTGCCTAAAAATCGAATGTATGTTCTTGGAGAGTGATAATGTGATTACAGTTGAGAATTTGAAGAAGGAATATAAATTGGTGAAGCGCGACCCTGGTCTTAAGGGGGCAATCAAGTCGCTTTTTAACCGGAAGTATGAGACGAAGCATGCGGTGAAGGGGATTAATTTTACCATTGAGCCGGGTGAGACGGTTGGCTATATTGGAGCGAACGGTGCGGGGAAGTCGACGACGATCAAAATGCTGACGGGAATCCTGACACCGACTTCGGGAAAGGTGACGGTGAACGGGCTGGTGCCGTACGAAAACCGTCAGAAGAATGCGGTCAATATCGGGGCGGTCTTCGGGCAGCGGACGCAGTTGTTCTGGGATATCCCGGTTCGTGAATCTTATAATCTGTTAAAACATATTTACGAGATTCCGGAGCAGGAATATCAGGAAACGATCGGTATGTTCACTGAAGTTCTGAACCTTGAACCATTGCTTGGTATTCCGGTCAGACAGCTTTCGCTTGGGCAAAAAATGCGCTGTGAACTGGCTGCTGCCTTCCTTCACAGGCCTAAGGTTGTTTACTTGGATGAGCCGACGATCGGTCTGGATATTGCGGTAAAAGTTAAAATCAGAAAGTTTATTAAAGAAATGAATCAGCACTGGGGCACAACAGTGCTGCTGACTACACATGACATGCAGGACATCGAGGAAATCTGTGACCGGATCATCATTATTGATGGCGGTACGATTCTTTACGACGGAAGGCTTGAGCAGATTAAAAAACAATTCGGCCAACAAAGGGTAATCCATTTTGAATTGGCAGATAAGGAAAAGTTCGTATTGCCTGAGTCGCTCATTGGTCAGGTGGAAGTTTTACCGAATGAAGAAGAAACAAAGGTCAGCCTGTCGTTTGACCATGAGACTGTTAAAAGCTCGTTCGTCATTTCGGAAATGATGAGCATGTATGAAATTGGCGATTTGAATATCGCGGATCCTAAGATCGAAACGATCGTTGAGGAGCTGTACAACAAGCAGGAACAGGGGGGAGAGCATGAGAAAGTACTGGCAAATAGCTAAAGGGCGGATGCAGGAGAACACGGCCTATTCCGCCTGGTACTGGGCCGGGACCGTATCATCAGTGATGCG
>NZ_JBIQOE010000067.1:0-3824 GCF_047739415.1 Mesobacillus sp.
TTTTCTTGGTTAATGTGATTTTTTTTGTATTCTTTTTTTATTACCAATATGGGGATATGGCTCTTGGAAAGTTTAGATAAACGTTAATTTAAAAATCAAAAGCTCTAAAAAATGATAAGAAGTTAACACAGCATTTACCCAGGATTAAATGGTAAACAGTAAAAAAAATGGCATAAAATCACAAGTTAATCACACCCTAAAATTAAATGATATTAGGGAGGATTACCTGTGCCAGAGAAAGCTTCCATTACTTCTTCCGAATTAGCCACTTTATGGCTTACCTATCAAGAAAAAACAATGATTTTACGAATACTGGAATACTTTATAGACAAAGCTGATGATGAAAAAGCCAAGGAAATTATGACAAGTTTGTATGGAGAACTTGAGGTATATGTAGGCAAAATCGTAGAAATCTTTGAACAGGAAGGCGCGGTCATTCCAGTCGGATATACCGAACAGGATGTAAATAAACATGTTCCTAAGTTATTCGACAATGGCTTTGATATTATGTTTGTACGATTATTAAAAGAAATCAGTATGGGAATGCACGCATTGAATTTAACGATGACGTTTCGTGAGGATATAAATATTCTTATAACAGACCTTACCGCTCTCAGCCAGAAATATTACAGGATTTGCACGCAATATTTACTTGAAAAAGGGCTGCTCGTTAGAACTCCGTTCGTACCGATGCCAAAGTCGGTCGAATTTGTAAAGAATTATGATTACTTTGGCGGGCTACCCATCAATCCATTTAACCAGAAAAGGACCTTAAACACACTCGAGGTGGCCCATATCCAAAAAGGAATCGAAGCAAATCTCACAGGTTTGCAGATGATCTTAGGGTTTGCCCAAAGCGCCAATGATAACGAGGTTAAGAAATTCTTTCATGAGGGAGCAGAGCTTGCTAAAGGGATTGTCAAAGAATTAAGTGAGTTAATGATTCAGGAAAGTCTTCCTGCCCCACAATCATCGGGAGGAAATGCAACTCAATCCACAGTGGCTCCATTTTCGGATAAGTTAATGATGTATTGTACAAGTCTGTTCTGCAGTTTTTCCCTGGGAAGCAATTCACTCGGAACTGCTTTTAGCTTACGGAATGACCTGCCTGTAAAAATGACCATCTTTACGAAGGATGTTTTTGAATATGCTCATAAAGGTGCCAAAATCATGGTTAAAAACGGATGGATGGAAGAGCCACCTCAAATGGTAAATCACAAACAATAGAAAGCGCACGGTGGCACTAAGTAGTTCGATTGTGAAGTGGAAAATCCAAATTCACAAGAGAAATAGCAGGTAAGTCACTCACTTTTATACAACTCAATCACATAGAAAAACGCAGAGGTTTTGGCATCCTCTGCGTTTTTGGGGTATTTTAATGACTAGTTCTTCAACAAACGGTTTCCTATAGAGTAACAAAGAAGACTGAAAGCTTGATTTATTGCTTAGTTCCCCTTACCGCAACGGTATGATACCGCCTTGAATCTGGACCTTTGATTAAAGCAACGTCATTAAATCCTGCCTTCTTCATATACGGAATTACTTGATTTTCAGTAATGCCTCTTATGCCTTCCCAGGTTTCATCTTTTTTCCCGTCAGAAAAAGTAAGTATTACAACTCCTTCTGGCTTTAGAACCCTGAAGATTTCCGATAAAGTTCTATCAATATCAGTCCAAAAATAAATGGTTTGGATACTGAAGACCGTGTTGGAATTTTCATTACCAAAGGGCAATTTATTGAGATTTGCTTGCACTAGTTTTGCTCTCTTTTCTTTTATTGCCTTTTTGTTTCTTAACTTTGCTGAACGAATAATTGTTGGAGAAATGTCCAAACCGACTATTTCTTGAGTCAAATCTTTTTCCAAAAGCAATTTAATTGCATAACCTGCCCCACAGCCCAACTCTAAAATCCTGTCTCCTTTTTGAACATTCATTAACTCTAATGTCCAATTTGTTTCAGTCTTGTGCTGCCTCACCATTTTTTCACCAATATATGTACCTATTATTCCTTTTGGCGTTTTATAATGCCGATCGATAAATTCTCTAATTTTTTTAAAGAAATCCATACATATCTCCTGTTCGAATTGTTTAATATCTTTTAATTCAAAATGTTGATTTACTCTTGATGAATCTTCTCAACCACATTTTCAATGACTGAATTTAAATCAGCATAACCAAAATAATGAACATACATGACTTCGTTTCCCCTTGAAGCAAATACTTCCATCATGTCATTTTCTTCATGGACAATCAAAAGATCGAGGTCCGAGTGCTTCTTTTCTACAAAATCACCCTGGCTGGTTTCAAAACTGTAGCGTTTGATCAAATCCGAAATCAAATGTTCTGCCATGCCAGTGAACCTGAGTTGGTAATATTGTGTATGTATAGCCGGTGAATACTCCCCGCTGCCATCTTCCCATGTTTTACCCCTAACCAGTCCGGTCTCATCAGATTCATATTGTACAGGTGCCAAAAGGCTCCAGTCATATGAATATCGATTTCCCCAATCCACATCATTATCTATATAGGTATCTTCCGCTCGCTCTAATTTAGGATCGCTCTCGACATCTGCCAATCTGACAATCGGCAGATTCACGTCTTTTTCCGGCAATGTTTTCGTATCCATTTTCATTAGATGTACAAATGGAATAATGGCACTTAAGCCAATCATCACCGTAAAAAGAAAGGTAATAGCTGTATGAAATGTATGTCTCTTTTTCCACGGAGCATGATGGTCAATTGGTATACCTTCAGCTAATTTTTTCCCCAAACTACGAACAGAGAGAGCAGCTTGTAAGGAAGCATAAGCGATATAACTTATGTAAATAGCCAAAAGCGTTTGATGGACCATGATTCCCTCCACCATTACCAACGTTGGTGTCCCATCCAGGAACCAGCTAGAAGCTAACATACCAATCATGAGAAGCAGGCCAAAAACGATGACAGCAGCATTAAAAACCAATTGTTTATCCAGTTCCTTCAAGGAATACGATTGCTCTAACGGATCAGTGTATAGCTCCGGCGCATTCAGCTCAGCAGCTGATGAAAACACATGAAAAGAACCATAACTGGTGACAAAATCCCAGCCTTTATCGCCATACATATCAACTTGCTCAGTCGGTATCTCTTTATTGATCGACACCACTACCCTGTACCTCATGTTTTTCGGGTCAGCTTTTTCAAACTTGACGAACTGTCTCCCCAGCTTTTTCAGAAAAAGCCCTTCTGCCGCCATGTCTGACAACCAACTTTCAAGCTCCCCGATTCTCCAATAATCACTGGGGCTGAGTTTGTAGACTGTTTTCATTCCCCATCCCCCTCATCTAATATCACCCGATTTTAGGCAAAGCTATTAACTGAACATGTTCTGTAAACATCTATTCTGCCTATTATTCATTTATTACTTTTGAATTTCAAGAGCCATGATAATGTCAATTTGCTCTTCATCCCCCATATAGAAGGAGTGAGAACCCCTCTCTACAAAACCCATTCTCTTATAAAATGCAATTGCATTTTCGTTCTTCTCCCATACACCCAGCCAGATTTTACTCTTATTATGTTCTTGCGCAAGATCCACCGCTTTGTTAAAGAGGTATTTACCAAGCCCATGCTTTTGAAATTCTCTCTTAATATATATCCTCTCGACTTCAAGCGCTTCACTTCCCATGTCCTCAGACTGGGCGTCATTAATATTCACCTTTAGATACCCGGCTAGTTCATTGTTAAAAAATACAAAGTAGAACTCAGAAGAAGTGTTGCTCAACTCATTTTCCAATTGTTTTAAGTTAAATGCCTTATCCAGATAGGCCTTCATATTCTCCGGAG
>NZ_JBIQOE010000068.1:0-4396 GCF_047739415.1 Mesobacillus sp.
TTTTCTGGTCCATACACGGATTCATTCTCTTCGATTGCTCCTTTAAAAAGGTCGGAGTGTGCCGCATAAATACGCTGCATTTCCGTAACGGATATATCGCCTTCGATCAGCTCGACATGCTGTAGGCCGGCAATTTCCTCGATGGTTATTTTTCCGATAAAAGCATCAAAATGAGCTTTGACCTCATTCACATTTTTCCCATCATGCAGATCTTTGAAAAGCTGCTTTAAAGTCGCCTTGCGTTTCGCAGGATCCATTGCTTTCAATTCACGATTATTTATCATTTCACTCATGATTATATTTCCTCCTAGAGTGTGCATAAGTAATAACTGATAATGTTTCTCATGCTAAAAATAACACTTCTCCAAGCAAGAAGTAGTGATACAAATCATTCCTGTCGATTTTTTTCAAGAAAAGTTTTTATGTTATGATGGAACGAGTGAAAAAAGAGAGAGGGGAATGACGAAATGTGGGAAAACTTTTTGTCTTATGAAGTGCTGGAAAGTCTGGGGATTTCCATAGGAATCTTCTTCTTATTCCTATTGTTCAGGAAGCTCTTCACAAAGTATGTGTTCAAGCTGATGTTAAAACTAGGCCAGAAAACGCCGACTGAACTTTTCTCCAATATAACCGTCGCATTTGAGCAGCCGATCCGTTGGTTGTTTATCATTATAGGAATCTATGTTGCGGCGGATTATTTTCCGTATATGGAGCAATCGAATCCGCTATTTTTAAAGATTATCAGAGCATCGATCATCATGCTGATTGCATGGGGTCTCTATAATCTGTCTTCGGGTTCATCGCTGCTTTTCATGAAAATCAATGATCGTTTTAATATGGAAATCGACCAGATCCTGATTCCATTTTTCTCGAAGGCGATCCGGTTCATCATCGTCGCGATCAGCATTAGTATCATCGCTCAGGTTTTTGAGTACGATGTGAACGGATTTATTGCCGGTCTTGGCCTTGGCGGTCTCGCATTCGCGCTGGCGGCGAAGGACGCAATCGGGAATCTGTTCGGCGGCATCATCATTATTACGGAAAAACCTTTTACGATTGGTGATTGGATCAAGACGCCGAGTGTCGAGGGGACGGTAGAGGACATTTCTTTCAGAAGCACGAGAGTCCGCACCTTCGCGCAAGCTGTGGTCACGGTTCCGAACGCTATTTTAGCGAATGAATCAATTACAAACTGGAGCAAGATGGGGAAAAGACAAATTACCTTCAAGCTTGGTGTAACGTATGACACACCTAGAATGAAACTGCAAAGAACGATTCACAGAATTAAAGAGATGTTGATAGCAAACGACGACATCCATCCAGATACGATTTTTGTGAAGTTTGATGAGTACAATGACAGCAGCCTCGACATCTTCCTTTACTTCTTCACGAAAACCACCGTCTGGGCAGAATACCTGGATGTGAAGGAAGAAATCAACTTCGCGATCATGGAAATCCTTGACGAAGAAGGCGTATCCGTCGCGTTCCCAAGCAGGACACTTTATGTGGAGACACAGGGAGAGACTGCTGGGAGGGTTGCAGAGTCAATATAGAAAATAGAGAAGCCGGGGAGAATTCCTGGCTTCTCTTTGTGTAAACAGTTGTTAAGAGCATTGATCTTAGAAGGGTTTAATGCTCTTTTTATTGAATATTACTAGTAATCTGAAGGTGTTTAAAACAGTAGTTTGAATGAGCACTATCATAGTAATGCAGACTTTTCTTTTGAAAATTTTGGGTGTGTAAACAAAGAGGAGAATCAATATGGAAATAGTATATTTTGCAGGTGGATGTTTATGGGGAGTACAAGCTTTTATAAAAACTTTACCTGGAGTTCAGTTTACAGAAGCGGGAAGAGCTAATGGAACAAGTCAAACACTTGATGGTGATTATGATGGCTACGCCGAATGTGTAAAAACAGGATTTGATCCAAAGGTTGTAACGATGAAGGAATTAATGGGATATTTTTTTGAAATTATTGATCCCTACAGTTTGAATAAACAAGGACAGGATGTTGGCAAGAAATACAGAACAGGAGTATATAGTGAAAAGCCTGAACACTTAATAGAGGCGAAGGCGTTTCTTAGTGAGAGAAATGATTATGACCTTATCGTTGTTGAAGTATTGCCTCTTACAAACTATGTGAGAAGTGCAGAAGAACATCAAGATAGGTTAGCTAAATGTCCAAATGATTATTGTCATATTCCAGAAGAAATATTAAGCAGATATAAATAAGGGTGAATATTAAAAGATAGTGTAAAGACTCTATGCTTTACCCTCTAATTTAATCATTTTCAACACTCGGGTGCGTTTATCTCACAAAGCTTCTTTTTGTTTAGGTAGTTAATGTATAAGCGGGGCTTTCTTATTGTACAAATGAAGTAGGTTTATTAAAGAAGAATAATTCATCGATTAGATAATGATAATATGGTTAACTATTGTTGTTTTTTTAAAAAACGAGGTGTTCCTCTTGGTGAAGATCTTTATAGTGACAGTTATATTAGTTCTTTTAGTTGCACTAAAAATGCCCAGAAAAAGAACTAGGCACGAGTTACTAGCTACAATACAGTTTGCCTTGTTAATGAATTTTATAACTGATTTGTATCTTGATTTAAAGTACAAACTTTAGCTGTACTGGTTATTATTTTTAATTATTTTCCCCTGAAATCTAATGCCATTAAGAAATTTATATATATCTTGGGATGGACATGCATTCTTGTAGAGAAACTCAGTAATAAACTCGCAATTTCTTCTTGAACTAAAGGCTGCTTATGTAAAATAAGGATTGTATATATTAGATGTGAAGTCATCATAAAACAGAAAAATGGCGTGCCAAAACTGATGTCAGTTTTGCACGCCTTTTTCATTGTCATTTATATAGAATATACACCTAAATCAGAACGTTTACGCTGCTTCCGACTCTTTGGAATGAACTTGTTTCATAAATTCATTCACATCAGATGGTACTTTTCGGTCGAGTTTTGAAACGATGTATACGGACAGGAATCCGATTGGCACAGTGATGATTCCAGGTACGTTGAACTGCAGGAACTCTGGCAGTGTCGTCTTGAAGAAAATCATGTACATGGAGGAAACGAGACCCAATACAAGGCCAGCGATCGCTCCTTTTTCCGTCATTCCTCTCCACCAGATTCCAAGAATGAAGATTGGTGTGAACGTACTTGCCGCCACGGTGAAGGCGAGGGCGACCAGGTGGCCGATGGATGCTTCTTTTACCATCAGGCCAAGGATTCCGTATAAAACTCCGAGCACAATGATGGAGGCTTTACCAGCGATTACCCGCTCCTTTTCGGTAATATTTTTACGGAAGAAGGTTGCGTACAAATCATGGGCCAGGGCACCGGAGCTTGCGATGAACAGCCCGGAAAGGTTCGAGAACACGGCTGCGAATGCGCCGGCAATGACAAGGCCAAGCAGCCATTCTCCGCCAAGGGCCTGTGCTGTTGATGGAACAACCATGTTGTTGCCTCCGGCAATCAGATCTTTCATGACAGCTGGATCAGCGTTGCCAGTCAGGAAGATTGAGCGTCCGACTACACCAAGGTAAACAGCGAACAAGAAGAACGCGCTCGCGATTCCGATCGCCATTAGAGCGGACCTGCGGGCTGCTTTCGCGCTTGGGTTTGTGTAGAAGCGCAACAGGATATGCGGAAGGCCGATCGTACCAAGTGAAAGCCCGATTGTCATCGACATCGTTTGCCAGAAGGACGGGAAGTAGTTGCCTGTTCCAGTCCAGACAGAACCGTCGAAAGGAATATCCTTTCCGTCAGTGGTAAAGCCTGCTGTACCTGTGATCGTTCCTTTGAACTCATTGATTGATGCCAGGATATCCTGATAATGAAGTCCGCCCCAGATGGCTGCGCCGACCATGAGGAGGAACGCGCCAAGGCGAATCCATAATTCAAGCGCCTGGTTAAGGGTAGTTCCCTTCATGCCTCCGATTCCTACATAGAAAATCATCACTGAGCAAGTAAAAATGATTCCGAATTCATAGCTGGTGCCAAAAAACATGCTTAGAATCTGCGCAGCGCCAAGCAACTGAGGGGCTGCATAGAAACCGGAAATAGCAAGTACGACAGCGACGGCTGCAAGGCGGGCGCGTCGGCTGTGGAACCGGTAGGCCAAAAAGTCAGCGACTGTATAGGCTCCGAACTTGCGAAGCGGTCCAGCGACGAAAATTGCCAAGAGTGTCAAGCCGATCGAGAAGCAAAATGCATAGTAAGCACCGTCATAGCCTAGCTGATAGGTCAGACCGGCAATCCCAAGGAAGGTGGCTGCGCTCAAATAATCGCCGCCAATCGCCGAGCCGTTGGTGAACCAGCCGAAGCTGCGTCCCCCGACGAAGTAGTCGGAAGCAGTTGCGCTTCTTTTAGTAAGA
>NZ_JBIQOE010000069.1:0-10663 GCF_047739415.1 Mesobacillus sp.
TAGACTCTCTTAGCTTTAATTCTAGGCCATTACTGGACTTCTCCATGTCCAGTTGGCCATCTTCTTCAAGTTCAAGGCAGCGAAAGTAAGCATCGCCTGCATCGACAATTTTTTAAGTCCCCTCAGGGTTGTCCAACGCATGCCATGCTTTTCTTTTGCATCTGCGAATACACGCTCAATGGTTTCCTTGCGCTTCGCATAGATTTGTTTTACTTCTGGTTTGTGCCTCAAGTGGTCTGCCTCTTCCACATATTCTTGCCAGATATGGCGCGTTACCACCTTTTGGTGGTCTTTGCTTTCTGTACATTGCGCTAAAAACGGGCAGGTGGCACAGATGTGTTTGGGGGATTTATATTCACGATACCCCTCTTTTGTGGTGGTCGAATACTTCAGGACCTCACCGGCAGGACACAAGTAACAGTCGTAAAATTCGTCATACACATAGTCATATTTGCGGAAAAAGCCGTCCTTCGTCCGTGGTCGGGTATAAGGCAAAGCAGGCGTCATTTCGTTTTCCATTAGAAACTTTGTAATAGCTGGAGTTTTATAGGCTGCGTCGGCCGCAACGGCTTCAGGTTTTCCAACTTTCTCTATCACTTGTTCTACCAGTGGCTCAAGGATCAGGCTGTCATGCGTGTTACCAGGTGTCACAATGGTACCCAGGACAAATCCGTTACGGTCTGATGCCGCATGAAAGGAATAGGCAAACTGCTTTGTCCGTTCGTCCTTAACGTAGTATCCACTTTCAGGTTCGGTCGTGCTTTCCTTGATTTCCTTCGTTTCTTCCTTATCGAACTTGTCAGGTGGAAAAGGTTTCTTCCCGTGGTCTTCCCGATCCAGATTGATCTCTTCCTGGAGTTTCTCTTGATACGCCCGCGTTTCCTTACGCACCACTTTCTTCTCGAATTTACGCTTATTCGCACTTGCTTTTACATGGGTTGAATCGATAAAGACATGTTCTGCACTGATGAGTTTCTTTTCAGATGCAGTCTTGAGGATTCGATAGAAGATCTGTTCAAACAAGTCGGTATCTTTAAAACGGCGTTCATAATTCTTCCCGAAGGTGGAGAAGTGGGGCACTTTATCATGGAATCCATAACCCAAAAACCAGCGGTAGGCCATGTTCGTTTCTACTTCGGCAATGGTCTGGCGCATGGAACCGATGCCGAATGTATATTGAATGAATGAGAGTTTAATTAGAATAACAGGATCAATGCTTGGGCGTCCTACTTCCGAATACACATCTTTCACCAAGTCATAAATGAAAGAAAAATCTAGGGCAGCTTCCATCTTACGGACTAAATGTTCCTGAGGAACCAGTTGGTCTAAAGCAACCATTTCTAATTGATCTCGTTGGATTGGATTATTTTTCGAAAGCATCTTTATCACCTCGAGCGTTATATATATCTATTTTAAAATAGACTTATGGTTAGTTCCACGTTAAGTTTGGAAGTCCTGTTGATTGGAGTGGAAGGCGCGTAGACTCCTGCGGGATCAGACGGACAGGTGAGACCCTGCAGGCGCCAACGGCGACGAGGAGGCTCACCGCCGGCCCCGCGGAAAGCGAAGCGCCTGGAACGGAAATCAACAGCCCCATTCCAGCACCAACCAAAAAAAGACTGTAAACAAACACGATTTTCATCGAGTTTGTCTACAGTCTGAAACAGACACCAAGTGTCTGTTTTTGAGGTTACTATACCATTTGACGGCATGCTTCTGCACATTTAAAGCAAGCCTCTGCACATTTTTGACAGTGTTCATGTGAATGCTTCTTGCATTCGTTTCCGCAAGCTTCGCAAATATCTGCACATAACAGGCAAATCTGTTTTACGAAAGGACTGTTCGATTGCATAGATTTGGCAGCGAAAGCACAAATGTCGGCGCATTCACGATCCATTCTTATACAATCTGCCATCATTTTTAAGTCTTCTTCACGGAAACAAGCATCATAGCATACATTGCAAGCCTCCATACATTCAAGGCAAGCTTGAATACACTGTTCATAAGTTTGGTTATACATAGAATCACCCTTTCTGTTTTTTCCTTTCATTTGATAGGATACCCATGCATTAAGTAAATAAACTGCATATAAAATGCATATCTTTTAAGATGTTCACAGTAACACACTGATATATTAAATGAAACTGAAAATACAATCACAAGGCATATTTTTCTAACTAAAAAAAATAAGAACTCTATTCTATTTTCCTTCTATTTTTGCTTTGGTAGACGCTTCGAATAAAAACAGCCCATTGCAGCACGAAAATAACTGTTACGGTTACTAAAAAAGGCTTTTGTACCCAATTATAATTGCCTAATCTAAAAAAGAAGAGAAAATATGCAGTGTGCAGCACTCCTAAAATATAAAGTGTCCCACTTTTCTTTTGGAGGTAGTCCCAACTCCTTCTTCCTAATACTTTTATTGAATAATTATTGGATATTAAAGCAAGCAGAAATAAGTAAGCTAATCCCACACCACCAACTAGGTTAGCGAGGGTGAAACCAGGATCAAACGAAAGCTGGCCAGTTTCTTGGTTCACCCCAATGATCAGCCTGATCGGTTCCCAGTAAAACCACCCCTGGAATAGTACATATACATGTAGTAAAGCCATGATAAAACACCAAATCCCTAACTCCCTTCTCCATGATAAAAAGCGAATAAATAGGTTATTTAATCTACTTAATGGACCAATCATAATGGTAATGAAGAGAAGAAGAAGAGATACATCGGCATAAGCTCTATTCCAAGCATGCATAGAACTCCATTCAGATCGACTACTTAAGAATAGGTAGACAAGAATACTGCTTGTCAATCCAACAACCAGGTGCCTCATAAATAAGTTCATAAAAATTATTCCTTTCTAAATTAACAGTCCTACATAATGATTTAAATTGAATGAGATGTGCAAGAAAATCTTAGAAAAAACGCCTTTTTTCTTTAACCTTAAATTTCAGACAAGCATATACACACTCTGGTACGAGCACAAAACAAAAGAAAATTAAAAAGCCAATTTATAGAGCAGGGCTTTTGACTTCTAATAAAAATTCCTTTCCGAAAAATTTGTTTTTCTTAAACACATAATTACTTTCAACTCTAAATCAGCTTTATCTAAATAATATACTCGATAAGCCTACCACTCCCACAATCATGGACCAAATCAAAAATAATTTGGCGCTGGATATCATCTCGTTTTCGCTCTTTTTTTCCTATTAGAACAGCATGAAATTAGACATTACTCCATTATAGATTAATTCCGTTTGCTCGGACTTAAAATAGCTATATAAACAATGCCATCCTGGACAAACGCTTCAAAAATATCCAGTGGCCTTGGAGGTGGTCCTCCAATATTCACACCAAATTCGTCATATTCTCCTCCTTTACAAGGACATTAAAACGCTATTCCTTCTTCTTTCATCCCCTGCTCTCCATTCCCAGCGATACATCCCAGATGTGTACATACAGGTGACATAATTATTAAAGAGTCCTCATTTTTTTGTTTTTATTGACGTATACAAAGCCTTCCATCTTCTGTTCAACCCACGCATCTTGTACGGTTGTTTTATAAGGTACTTTATTAGGGAATTCACCCTTTTCCAATTCACTGATAGGCCCAAGGCTGGCCATTGAACTTTTATCTACCCTTGTCTTATTGTTGCATGCTGTTAACCCAAGCGGAAGAATTGAAATGGCCATTACTCCTGCAGTCCCTTTGAGCATTTAGCTATAAATGTTCTCCTATTCAAACTATTCATATTCGCCACCTCCTTTTTAGGACCAATCTTAACATTACTTATTGCAGAAATTTCTAATAATTGATTACTAAAAAAATACCTTTCAAAATTTTCTTGGTAAGTCTTGCACTAATGACCTTTTCAAAAAAAAGAAATGAGTTTTTCATCCATAATTTCTGCATTTATTTGTATTATGATTTCCACTAGTGTTGCACGAATTTAATTTCAATATTAAAAAGACTCAAAATCTTCATTAATCTTATTTTGCGCAAAGAAAAAGTCCTTTATAATGGATAAGTCAGGTGGTAACCCGTCCAAATCCACTAAAAAAGGACTCACGCATAGACAAGATTACACGAAAAACTTCATTTGGACAATGGTTTTCTCCAATAAATCTTAAAATTTTTGAAGAACAAGTGAAAACCATGAAATTAGACTACTATACGAAAAAGTTAAAGACGGAGTCATTCCTGAAATTATTGCTTTTTTCCCAGCTGCAGGAGGTCGAAAGAAATGGCCTAAATCCAGATTTGTTCCAGATTCTTTTCCTTGATCTGGTGGGGAAGATTCACGCCAAGACTCACTACACAAAAATGGTGATGCCCCTGAAAATCATTGATTCGAGCACAATACCGCTTAATCTAACGAATCACAGATGGGCGAAATTCCGTAAAACAAAAGCAGGTGTAAAATTGCATCTGCGCCTGGTTTTCATGGAAAAAGGAACTTCCTATCCTGAAAAGGCAGTGATGACAACCGCCAATGAGCACGACCGTGGCCAGCTTGAAGTCATGGTCGACGAAAAGGAATCACCTGAACATCAAAAAGTTTTATGGTCAGAGCGAGTGGGCAATCCAAAACCAGGTGTTCATCGCATTAATCGTGTATAGCCTGCATGTACTCGCACAAATCGAGACGGACAGTAAGCGAAAAACCCTGCAAATCAGCCGGTATTTAAGAGCTGCATTGTGGAAACCGGCTCATATCTGGATGCGAAAAATAGAAGGAAAAGCAATTCCTTAAAAAAATAACGTCGCTGTTACCATAGTCTAGTTGTAAAATAATTTCCAAATGGATGGAGCCACCTTTGATAGGGCATTTACCTTTTTGGCTCTAAGTAAGGAAGATTATTAAACTGAAAATTCCGACATTATTTATGCAACACTAGTGTATGATTTCCTTAAAAAATTTCTGGAGGTATACAGCTGTGAAATTAAAGTTACTTTCAATTTTCATTTTACCCACCCTTTTTATTGCTGCCTGTTCCAGTAGCAGTATGAGTGAAATGGATCATAAAAACATGGAAGAAGAACCTAGCTCTGAAGTAAAAGAAAATATAGAAGGTCTACAAACAGCAAACGTTACTGAAACACTTACTGGCAATAAAATAAATATTGTTGCCAAAGAAGCCAAGCACCAGCTAAATGAGGATGTTAGCGTAAAAGCACTTACTTTCAATGGCTCTGTACCCGGCTCCCAAATTCGGGTAAAGCAAGGAGAGAAATTAAAAATCAATCTTAAAAATGAACTGAATGAACCAATCTCTATACACTGGCATGGAATTACAGTGCCAAATGAAATGGATGGCATCCCTGGTGTGACACAAAATGCAGTCCAGCCAGGTGAAAGCTTCACATATGAATTTATCCCTGAAGATCCAGGGACGTATATGTACCATACCCATCAAAATGCTGTTGAACAAATGGATAAAGGGCTTTACGGTTCATTTATTGTAGAACCAAATGATAAGTCTTATGATCGTGATTATACCCTTATGCTTGACGAGTGGATGAGCAACCCTGCAGAAGGTAAGTCCAGAATGGAAGGAATGGACCACGGTAATATGGATTCAGACGAGGACAGTGATAAAGAAACTGATTCTGGTGGCATGGATCACGGCGATATGGGGTCAAATGAGAATGAAAGCATGGATGGAATGGAAGAAATGGGCCATGATATGAGTGCTTACGATATCTTTACGATAAATGGCAAAAGCGGTAACAGCATTGAACCATTAAAGGTCAAAGAAGGAGAAAAGGTCAGAATTCGTCTTGTCAATGTAGGGTATATGTCTCATAAAATTCACCTGCATGGCCATGACTTTAAAGTCGCAGCAATTGACGGACAAGAACTAAATAAACCAAAAGAATTGAAGGATCAATTAATCTCAATAGCACCTGGTGAGAGATATGACATTGAGTTTACGGCAAACAACCCTGGAGAATGGTTCATAGAGTGCCACGGAGATATGGAAGGTTCAAGTGGAATGAATACAAAAATTCAATATGAAAACTCTACTGATTCAGCTGACAAATCTAACAAGTCCGAGGATTTACCTGAATTTTCCTTTATGAATTATGGCGGCTCTGAAAAGGGTGAATTTTCACTGGATCAAAAATATGATATTGAATATAAAATGGATTTAAACACAACGATGGATGGCAACGAAATGGCATATACGATTAACGGCAAAACTTTCCCAGAAACTGATAGTATAAATGTCGAGGAAGGCGATCTTGTTAAAGTAACACTGACCAACAATTCTATGATGGATGACCATCCTATGCACTTGCATGGTCACTTCTTCCAGGTTCTTAGCAAAAATGGAAAACCTGTAGAAGGTGCTCCAATCATGAAAGATACGATTAATTTAAAACCTGGTGATAAATATGTCGTTGCATTTAAAGCAGACAATCCTGGTAACTGGCTATTCCATTGTCACGATTTGCATCATGCCACTGCAGGAATGGTGAATATGGTTAAATATGATGGGTTTAAAGTAAACTTCACTCCAGATCCTGATGCAAATAATAAACCTGAATAATAACCTCTTCCGTTAAAGCATTAAAATGTAGAATAAGAAACTGATTTCAAAGAGGAAGCCTACCTGGCTTCCTTTTTTTACTTTCAGTCCCTTCTTCAATCGGTATATATAGCCTTTCACCAATGTGTTTTTCCGATTTCCTCCCTAGTTGGAACCTAACTAGATTTAGTCCTCGCAACTTCTTCTAAACTTACCGGAGTTGTTGATATTGGCCTCTTTCTTTACGGAAGACTGAAGTTTTCAAGCCACTTTCCGGCAGTCGAGGTCAAATTGCGTTGGCTATCAGGCTAGCACTTTAATAGCATAACCCCTACAACAGAAACTGAGCTGAATGCAGTAGTTGTTCGGGCGACGAAGGGATTTAAAATCCCCTTTATCTTGGCAGGGATGATATAAAAGCTGTAGTCTAAAGAGGTTTTGGTTTATTTCTGCGTAGTTGCCCTTGACAGAATAAATAAAGGATTCAACTCTAGCTAAATTCTTTATGTTTTTTCTATTACTTTGCAATTGCAAAGCTGATTTCATGCGGAGTCTTACCAAGATTTATTTTTGAAAGAATTTTCATTGTATTAGTATCTACCACCGTTAAATCATTAGAATCCTTGTTAGTCACATAGAGTTTATCTGTTCCTGGCACTAATGAGACATGATTTGCGGTTTTCCCAGTCAGTACTTTCCCCTTAAGTTCATTAGAATCCAAATCAACTTTAATGAGATCATTTGATATCCGGTTGGATGCAAACAGAAACTTACCATCAGCCGACAGAGCTAAACCGTGTGTCCCTTCTCCTGATTTTATTGTTTCTATTTCTTTCCTGTTTATTAAGTCAATAACAGATACAGTACCATCTGTAACATTAGCTACGTAAAGAAACTTATCATCAGTTGAAGGCTCAACCTCATTAGGGATGGTACCCACTGGGATTGTAGCGATGATCTTAAATGTTTCTGTGCTAATCAATGTAATGTCATTTGAAAGGATATTCGCGACATAAGCCAGGCTTCCATCTCGACTAAAATCGATATGCGACGGGCTTTTGGATATAGTAGGGATTTCTGCGACCACTTTATGGCTGTTCGTTGTTACAACAGTTATATAGTTGAATTCTTTTCCTTCCTTAAAGTCCCCGCTCGCCAGGTACAAGTACTTCCCATCCGGAGTCATATCAATGCCATGAAGGTTTTTGCCTGTGTCAATTCTCTTTACTATTTCCCCTGTTTTAGAATCAATAACCAATAGCTCTCCGCGACTATAATTCCCAGCATAAATCCATTTGCCATCTTTACTAGCCTCGATCCCGTCAGACAGCACATTGTCTACTTTAAGTGTTCTCAGGATCTTATCTTTTTTAGTATCAATAACAGAAATAGTCCCTTCATCGACATTAGGAATATAGGCAACCATTGTGTCACTATTCTTTATTCCTATCATGTAAATAACGGAGAGCAGCAGTAATATAGCTGCCCCCGACACCATCAACCGATTCTTATTCACTGTTCTCCCTCCTTGTCGGACTGGTAAATATCATCGTTTGTCCAGCTAAACGTTCTCACTGGTATATTATCTATTTGCTCCAATTTAAGGCTAACCTCTTTGAAGTCGACAGTCACTAGTCCATCCCAAGTTAATACTCCGCTCATATGATGAGAATCCTCTGATGATGTTTTCCATATGAATTCTTGGCTTTCTTCCCTTTCATCAAAAACAATCTTGGAGGCTTTAGTGATATTGTATTTTGATAGATCGACAGAGTGCGTATTCAACACCAACTCAAACACCAGTTGGTTGGTATTGCTTTTCTCCGGAATAATCGTGGCTTTTACAGCAACAGCTCCTTGGGTATCCGTTTTTGTAAGGCTGTCATCTTTTTGATTTAATCCAGCCACCTCTTTTTTTCCCTTCACCTGTTCAGCCATGGTAGACGTGACTGACTGTGCATTTTTGTCAAAGTCTAAAATCAAATAAACGGATCCTCCAAATAACACAACTATTGCTGCCACAAGCACGATTCTTTTATACTTGTTCATTCTTCTTCCTCAATTGACCTACTGGAATTTCCTACATCTCATGAATCCTTGTTTATAATTCATTTAATGCCACCCAATCACCTCTGCGTTTGTGAATTTCATATTAGGCAATTCCTCAAACAAATGCTTCAATCATCTCCCTGATTATTTTACTTGCATCTTCGGTCAGTATTACTTGGTTCATGGTATACAAAGCTTCCTTTACGATAGAGAACCCTTTTTCATTATGATTGTATAAATCAAATGTGTAGAAACAATCGAGTTTATGTGACGAATAATTGTATTCAGTAATGCAAGAAGCCGCCCCTCAAAGATTTGAGGCGCGGCATCCATCCATTACTTCATGATGGTGATTCCATTTGGGACTTCTCCAACCTTAATCGTTTGTTTTACTTCTTTCGTTATAAGGTCTATTATGCTTACCGTATTTTCGAACATATTGGTTACATACGCAGTATTACTGTCCTCACTCAACACCACACCATGTGCTCCTTTGCCGGTTTCAATCGTAGATATAGCTGCTTTTGATTTTAAATCAACAATCGTTATACTATTAGAAGGGTTACTCTCTGTTCCCTGATTGGCGACATAGGCAAATTCATTATTCGAAGCAAGGTATACCTGAGCCGGGCCCATGCCAACTCCTACCTTCTCTATATTTCCACTTTCCAGATCAACAATTGCCAGAGCATTTTCAGCATTCAGCGTCGCTACCAATGTCTTCCCATCAGTGCTTATACCTGTTGTGACCGGAGCAGCACCTACCTGTATTTTCCGATCTTCTTTCATCGTCTCGAGATTAATTACACTGACTGAATCTTCGCCCATGTTCGCTATATAAGCATACTTGCTGTCGCTTGATATCCTGAAACCATGCGGGCCTTCCCCTGTGCCCATTGTATTGAGCACAGTGTAGTCTTCAGTATCAATAACTGAAACACTATTATCCTCATTGTTTGTGACAAGGGCGTATTTTCCATCCTCTGTATACACAATATGGGCTGGGTGGCTGCCGACTTCTACTTCTTTCAGAAACTCATCCGTTTCGGTATCGTAAAAAAGTGCAGAACCGTTCATTTCCATTTCATGTCCTCCATCATCATGCTCGTCACCTCCGTGAGCCCCCATGCTCGGGACGATCGTAGCAGCAACTGTCTTTCCATCGGGTGACACTTGAATATTATGGACAACCCCATCTGCTTGAATCGTTTTAACAACCTCATTGTTCACAGCATTTACCTTACTGATTGTTCCGCCTTCATTGGCTGTAAAATAAAACTTGTCTTGCTGAGCTTTTTTTGATGCTTGTTGAGAATTTTCTTCAACTTGCTGCTTTTCCTTGGCAGTCGCCTCTGTAACATCTTTGGCAGAGTCGGTGCCACACCCGGCAAGAAAGATACCTGCTGCGATCACTAAACTTACTCCTCTTAAATAAGATCTTCGCTTCATCTGAATTCCTCCTTAATGTGATTACACCGATAGCATAACCGGGTTTTCCTATCGGAAATGTGATACACATCACAAAAAGAAAAATATCAGAATCTAATCTTACAATTCTTTTAAATTCATACATAATGCAATTTTTCAATCTAAAATAAATGATTTAAATGTTTATGGACACAGAATTCTTCTGTTTTCGTTTATATAAACATTTTTAATTTGTAGTCCTATAAAAAAGCGGCACCCGATTAGGGGGCCACCCAGACTGTAGACAAACTCGATGAAAATCGTGTTTGTTTACAGTCTTTTTTTGGATGGCGCTGGAATGGGGCTGTTGATTTCCGTTCCAGGAGCTTCGCTTTCCGCGGGGCCGGCGGTGAGCCTCCTCGTCGCCGTTGGCGCCTGCGGGGTCTCACCTGTCCGTCTGATCCCGCAGGAGTCTACGCGCCTTCCACTCCAATCAACAGGATTCCTCAACTTAGTGTGGAACTAACCATAAGTCTCTTTTAAAATAGATATATATAACGCTTGAGGTGATAAATATGCTGTCGAAAAATAATCCAATCCAACGAGATCAATTAGAAATGGTTGCTTTAGACCAACTGGTTCCTCAGGAACATTTAGTCCGCAAGATGGAAG
>NZ_JBIQOE010000070.1:0-5304 GCF_047739415.1 Mesobacillus sp.
CTGGTGGAAGTCCTCCACCTTTTCAAAAATAAAAAGCGCAAGCAAAAATGAGGGACACATTTGAGGGAAGTATCGGAATAAATGTCCGTCATCGGGGCTATGACGGACATCTAATCGGTGGAGAACCGGGAAAACTGTCCGTCATCCAGGTTATGACGGACACTAATCGAAGGAGATTCGAAAAAACTGTCCGTCATCGAGGTTATGACGGACACAAATTACTGGAAAATCGAGAAAACTGTCCGTCATCCAGGCTATGACGGACACAAATCGATGAAAAATCGAAAAAACTGTCCGTCATCCAGGTTATGACGGACAGAAATCTCTAGAAAATCGAGAAAATTGTCCGTCATCCTTTATGGGTGGCGTTTTCTATTGGAGCTAGAATCCAGCTTTTCTTATGGTGCCGCAATCTTCAACATTTTAAAGAAGTCATCCCGATTATATGCCTCGTATAGTAATCTTTCATGATTAAAAATGGCGTAATACGGCAGCGAATCGATTTTTAAATCAGGAAATTGCCGGGGTGCTTCCTCAAGGTTGTTAACCTTCAAAGAATGTGCCTTATGTACATATTTGTTATTTACCTGCTCAAGAGCCCAATTTTCCTGCAGCGCTTCTGGTTTATACAGTTCAAGTACAGCCAAGTAGCCTGGTTCTTCTGCAAGTTGTGCTTGATAAGCAACCAATTCTTCAATGATTAATGGAAAAGTATAATGAAAGACTTGATCTCCACTGGAAGCCTGGATGATGACCGTACTTTGACCAGCCACATTATTAAAAGTATAGGTATTATCAAAAATTGTTTCAAATGGAAGGTTCCCCATCTCCAAATCTCCTTGTCCCTGTGAGCGGTAAACGGAAATATTGTCAATTCCTGCTTTTTCGGGAAAAGTGATCTTCATTTCGCTGAACGGCTTCACGCTGACAGGCAGCAGGTCATGGAACAGGATGGGTGGCTCATCCTGTTCGACGACAGGTCCTATGCCTACTTCTACCCATGCAAATGTACCTGATTTATATATGACTTCCTGGCCTCCGACTGTGATTACTGCTTCTGGAATGCTGAAAGATAGTTCTTTTTCTTGTTCCGGCATAAGGGTTCGGAATCCCTCTATGGTGAAGATCAGGAATATCGCTAATAGGACTATCCCATACGGAAGCCATTTACTTTTCATAGCTAGAATTCTTCGAAGTTAGCATTTTTTCAATTTCCTCATTCGTTGGAGGCGGTGACACAGGGTTTAGATGAGTATTCAACTTATCAATCTTCTTATGCAGCCTTACAACATCAATGAGTATTAGCAAAAGCAAAAAAATAATAATCCACGTCAACATACAAAACACCCCTCTTTTTTTCCAATATAAAACAAAAGGCAGGGAATAGAAAGGTGAAATTGGATAAAATTTGCGCTGTGCACTGGATTATAATACTATCTTAGTGAGTACTAATGGTGGTGTTGCAGTGGAAATTACAAAGCATTTATTAATGAATCTCTCACTTCTTCTTGTCCTTTTGTTTTTTACACAGTTAATCATCGAAAGGCAAGTAAAGGAAGAGAGCCGGGAAAGATATCAATTATTCTATTTCATTATATCGATTTTTACATGTTATATTTTTTCGGTACAAGTCCAGGATGGAATTCGCTTTGACCTTCGACAGGTGCCGATGATTCTTGGAAGTCTCTATACTGGATATAGTTTTCTGCTTGCAGCCGTCACTATCCTTATGAGAGGTTTGTTAGGCATAAACGATGGGTTCTGGGTCTCGGTGGGGGTCTTTTCAGCTCTTGCTATCCTTCTCAAATGGATTCATCCCTGGTTCAACAGGCTAACCTTGAACAGCAGGGTCGGTATCTCTGTTTTATTGACCGTAATCACTTCCTTTTTGCTAATGCAAATGGTCACGGTAGTCAGCGAACCAATTAGACACCCAGAAGCCTGGATCAGTTTCATTTTGATTCCCGCACTAACTTCAGGTCTAGTCAGCTATTCAATTGAGACAATCCGTCAAACATTCATTATCCGACAAAGACTAGCGAAGGCTGATAAAATAGAAGCAGTCAGTCATTTAAGTGCGGCTATTTCTCATGAGATCCGTAATCCACTTACAACTGTGAAAGGATTCCTACAGCTGCTCGGCGAGAAAGATTATCCCGATGAAAAGAAAAAGGAATTCATCGGTATTGCGGTCCAGGAATTAAATCGTGCTGAAGAGGTCATTAATGACTATCTTACTTTTGCAAGACCTGCTTTCGAAAAGGAAGAGCAAATTGAAATCGATAAGGAATTGAATCAGGTTCTTAATGTCCTAAATCCATTGGCTAACCTTAATGGTGTGCAAATTATAAAAAAGTATAGTCCGGAATTAGTCATATCAGGAGATCGTTCGAAATTCAAGCAAGCATTCATCAACCTGATCAAGAACGGTTTGGAGGCTATGCCAAACGGCGGGGAACTTATCGTTCAAACCTTCCGCACCGGAACTGTAATCCATATCCTCGTGAGAGATACAGGTCTCGGGATGACTGAAGAACAGATTGCCCGTCTTGGTGAACCATACTACACGACAAAAGGTCAGCATGGAACCGGTCTTGGCATGATGGTCACTTTCAGCATCATCCGCGCCATGAGAGGCAAGGTAGAAGTGAAAAGCCAGGTTGGCAAAGGAACAACCTTCCATATCCGATTCAGTAATCTAATGGATGATAATTAACAAGATTCGTCCAATGGTTGGTGGAAATAATCCTGCTTTTCTCAGTCAAAAGCTGCCGACAGAAGAATTTGTCAAGTTTGTCTTTTGTTGACAATAAATTTCAAGGTTGCTATATTAAAATTAGCTGATTGCACACGTATTAGGCACTATGCAATTTGCTTATTCTAATGTTTTTACACGTTTGAATAGGTCATGTATGAGGAACTAGTCGTTGTGATTTGCTAAATTTTAATCATGGCTTGTTCGGCCGATCTAGGAGGATTTTTCACATGCAAAACGGTAAAGTTAAATGGTTCAATGCAGAAAAAGGTTTTGGATTCATCGAAGCTGAAGACGGCAACGACGTTTTCGTGCATTACTCTGCTATTCAAACAGAAGGTTTCAAAACATTAGAAGAAGGACAGGAAGTATCATTCGAGGTTGTTGAAGGAGCTCGCGGACCACAAGCAGCTAATGTTACTAAACTATAATTTTTATAAAACGGACTTTTTTAGCTCAGCCAGCTGGCTGGGCTTTTAATGTACCAAAATTTCCAATTACTTTGAAACCTTTCCATTATGTAAAACGTAATATCCATAAAAACTATTTTACATGGTGAGGTGTATGAAAATGGGTGTCTTCTTTACAATCGCGGCTGGGGCAGGGATACTCTTTGCCATTGCTTATTTTTCTAGCAATGGAAGTAAAAGAAAAGTTTTATTGAAGGAGAACATCCCTGATCACCTTGGTTTGCTGGAAGACGTTCCGGCTTCTGCTATCTTAAAAAAATTAGAGAACTCACTTTCTTATGAGTTCATCCAGCAGGTGAAACTACGTTTTTTAAGCGAGCATCCCGAGATTTCGGATGATGAATTCGAATGGCGTCTATTTGAATTAAAACGATATTTCTTTCTTAATTCGTTTATGAAAAGCACTCCAATGTTCAGCAGCAAGGTCGATGAGATTTGGCATGAGATGCTGATGTTCACGAAGCAATATGAAGCTTTTTCTGAAAAATATCTTGGCAAGATGCTTCATCATACGCCGAACCTGGAGCCGGAACCGGCACCACAGCAACGGGCGTTCTTTGATTGGGTGTTTGCACAGCTATTTGAAATAACAGAATACACCTGGCAGGCATGGGGAGACTTTTTCCATTATCCACTTGATCAGCAGCTACTCCAAAAAATCGGTTCACTTAGTGACGATGAGCTGAAACAGCAATTTTTCAGGATTACTGAGGATAATCAGGAGCTGGTGAATTATTTAATTAAGCAGCTGAGGTCACAACTAAGAAAAGCGCAAGAAATGTACAATGTTGATAGAAAAGGGGCTTTTGAAAGGCCAGGACTTTTTGGTGACCTATCAGGATTGAGCCTAGTAATGGTGTTTTATTCTTACTATTACTTTGATGAATACTGGGATTATGCTCAAGCATACGCTTATTCACACCAGGCATATGGAACATCGGGCTGCAGTGCCGTTTTTTGCGGCTCAGGCGACATACATGATTCACATAATGATGGCGGCGGCCACAGCTGTTCCAGCAGCAGTTGTTCAAGCTGTGGCGGAGGATGCTCATCGTAATAATGAAAAACCTGCTAACAGTTGCTAGCAGGTTTATAATTTTGAATGAATTTTTTGATTACATTCTGCAAATTACCTTCAGTCATAATATTTGAAAAGTCAATTCCCAGCTGGACCGCTGTTTGTGCAACCTCTGGACGGATTCCTGTAATGATAGTTTGAACGCCAAGCAGCTTTAGAGCATCCATCAGTTTGAAGATTTGATGGGCTACCATCGTATCTACCATCACCACTCCTGAAAGATCCACTATCAAAGTATTGATTCTGGCATCGATACTTTGTGTAAGAGTTGATTCCATCAAGCCTTTTGCTCTCGTAGTATCGATTTCACCAATCAATGGCAGCAGGCCGACTTCCTTTGTCAGGGTAATGACTGGTGCGCTCAATTCTTTAATTAGAGTTGCTTGCGAGGCCAATCGATTCATAAGGATATCCATGAAAACAATAATAAAGGACTCAAAGACATAATCAAGCGTGTAATTGATCTTCTTTTCCCATGTAAAAACGTCGTCGAAGGTGACCTCCAAGTCCGTTTGCTTTACGAATCTTTGAATGTATTCCCAATAAACACGACGGAACACACCAGAATTCCACGCTACTTCCGTCAGGTCAGTTTTTGATTTAATTCGGTCTGCTGCAGTCTGGCTTGTCCAGGCGGAGATCGTTTCCTTCATCTCTTCCTCAGATTGATAAAGTGATTTCGCTACTAGACGAACATAATTTGAATTCTGTTCCTTCACCCTGTTCATAACTTCTGGCGGTGCATCTGCAGAGTAATCTGATCCCTGAATAACGCGTTGCCGTTTCAGCCAGTCATCGGTAAAATTAGCCGAATTGTCGACCAGGAACTTGTATAATGCCTCTGTTTTTGTTTCCATTTAAATCCCTGCTTTATAGATTAGACGTACTTCTATTGTGAAAAACAACGACTAAAAAGTCAAATTTAAAATGTTATCACTATTAGTTATAGCGATTGACTAAATAAAGGAAAATTCAGGTAGATTTTATAGGTGATTTTTGAT
>NZ_JBIQOE010000071.1:0-2744 GCF_047739415.1 Mesobacillus sp.
TGTGGCATTTACAGGAGAAAGTTACAGATTAAAGAACGCTCTTTCATCTGTAAAGTCAACTGATGGAATTTAAAGAAATCTGTGCTGCAAGCCTATGTATTTTTCGCTGCAATTCTCTGCACTTTTTGCTTGCAAAAAACAGGAGTGAAGCCCTAGGTAAGGAACAAACGAAAAAAATATACATATCCAATGGTGCGCACGAGGAAGGCTAGGTTTCAAACGCAAATTTGTTAGATGTTAATTTTAGCTTCGACGGGGTTGAACCAAGAGGGATTGACGCCTTTTTTGGACCTGGAAATTGATTTTAATATTGTTAAAACAAGTATGAAAAAAGGAGAAAAGTATTCTCAAACATTAAGTGGCGTTAATCTGGAAAAGGGAAAATATGATGCATATGTTCAAACTTCACATTTCTCGGCTGAGGAGTTTGGCGGTAAACGAAAAGCCGTTCCAAAAATAACTCCGGAACGGCTTTGTCTATTATTTGTCAGAATCTGATACTTTCACGATCGCTTTTCCAAGATTAGCGCCTTTGAATAGATCTAGGAATGCGTCAATTGTATTCTCGAAGCCTTCTGTAACCGTTTCGTCATACTTCAATTTACCTTCTAAAAGCCAGCCGGCCAATTCTTTTGCTCCTTCGCCAAAGCGGGACGAATAGTTTCCGATAGTGAATCCTTGCATCAATGAACTTGTCTTAATTAAGTACCCTTGGACCCGTGGCCCTACATCTGGCTCTGCCTGGTTATATGCCGATATCGCTCCGCAGACAGGAATCCTTGCGAAGTTGTTCAATAGAGGGAAGATCGCATCGGAAATCTCTCCACCTACGTTCTCAAAATAGACATCAATCCCTTCAGGACATGCTTCTTTTAGAGCGGTGCCTACATTCTGTGTATTGTAGTTAATTGCAGCATCAAATCCAAGGTCATCTAGAAGATAACGAACCTTCTCATCCGAACCAGCAATGCCAACGACCCTTGCACCTTTGATTTTTGCGATTTGACCCACGATGGAACCGACAGCTCCTGCGGCACCGGATACAACAACTGTTTCACCAGCTTTCGGCTTGCCGATATCCAATAAGCCAAAGTATGCCGTAAGACCGGTCATGCCTAATACACTTAAGTAGGCGGAGACTGGTGCCAGATTCGGGTCAATTTTACGAACAGTATTTTCTTTAGCAATCGAGAATTCCTGCCAGCCTAATGACCCTATAACGAAATCGCCAACTTCAAAGAGGTCTGACTGTGACTCCACTACTTTTCCGATTACACCACTTGAAATAGCTTCGTTCAATTTGAATGGCGGGATATAGGATTTGGTATCATTCATTCGACCTCGCAAATAAGGATCGACCGAAATATAAAGAGTCTGTAAAAGTATTTCACCTTTTGCTGGTTTCTCTATAGGTACTTCCACAAATTCAAAATGATCATATGTAGGTACTCCAGTTGGTCTCTTTTTAAGCTGTATTTGCTTTTGAATAGTAATCATCCTTCCTAAATGTTTTCTAGCCTTAATATACAGGAAATAAGAGTTCATTCAAATCCATATGATTTTTCAAGGTGGTGTTCATTTAGTTTTTAACTTACATTATTCATCAATAGGTCTATTTAAGTAAGATTAAACCGTTTAAAGATTTAGAGAAACAACAAGTAATCGGTATTGTCACATACAAAGAAAAAACTTATATGACCGTTTTTGTTGATCTTAAAACAGATACTGTACAAGTTCAAGGGGATGTTGATGATTTGGGAGACTTAAGTATGGATACAGATTCTTATGTAGATATGTTCAAACATCAGGCTGAATTTTTTATTGAGAACAATATTTCTAATCCGAAAGAGTATTATGATAAATTGATAAATGGTTAGTTTTAATCACACGGTTGAAAAGTGGTTTGAGAGTTGTAGATACAACAAACCACCATACGCTTATTGAAGTAAAGATACAGTTTATTCCTTTAAGAAGACATTTTGTAAAAAACTAAAGTTATAGAGGCGGAGGACAAAAATTGAAATGTTCTAAATGCAATAAAGAAAATAATAGCTATATAACAAGATGTAAGTATTGCGACAATAGACTTATACCTTTAGAAACAAATAGAAAAGAATTAAAGTATTGTGACTGTGGTTGTCCAGTACCATTAACAAACGGAAAGGGATATTGTGTAAATTGTAAAGAAGATGTAGGTGGTTTTAAACTTTTTTAATAAATATTAGGGTTGTCATTTTGTGCTTCAACACTCTAGATTAACAAGTGTTAATGGAGTTTTTCTCTGCATATTAAACTAAAGGGAGCGAAAATCAGAAAGGCCTAAGGCTCTTATTGTAAAATATCCTTATTAAACATAAGGGTCAGTTTACTTCCAAAAAGAAAATTCTCTGTAAATGTTGAATATACACAAATGATGAGGTCTTTATATAAAACGGATAATAAGTCAAAATCTATTCAAAAAATACTTAGTAAAGATTAGGAGGTGTATTCCATAAAACTGAAGAAGTTGTATTTAGTATTCATATGTATTGTAGGTATAGTTAGCTTTGTAGTTTGGTATTCAGTACCCAAAGAAATCAATCAAGCATTTGACGGAATTGTTTACGGAGTTGGAAGTAAAAGCAATCAAATAAATAAAGAAGTTACAATTACAATTAAAGGTAAATTGTATAGAAAAATTTTTAACCACGATCGATTTAAAGGTACTATTGATATAAAAGGAGAGGTGCCGACAAATATAATAC
>NZ_JBIQOE010000072.1:0-6083 GCF_047739415.1 Mesobacillus sp.
GTAATATATGAAGGGATTTAGGGTTGAAATGGAATAATTTACAAGGATATAAGCTGTTGATTTCATAGAAAAACTATGGTATAGTATATCTTGTCCTTGAGACAGCAGGGGTTGGTCATCAGCCCTTCATTTTTTACTGAAATACATGTTGACAAGAGATGCGATACATGATATAGTTAATATCTGCTCAAGAAGAAATACGATAGAAATTACCAACAAAAAGCAGCTTGACATAAGCGCAAGATTAGTGTAACATAATAAGAGTCAACACGAGAGGTTGACCAATGAAAACGTTACCATATTTGGTCTTTGAAAACTACACAGTGTAAGAATTAAGCCAGCATAATTACAGTTAAATGTTGGAGGTTGAAGGTTGAATGTTCTAGGGAATGTTTTGAGGGGTTAAACCTAAAAGATAGACCCGAAAACATATAACATTAAACATACAACATGCAACAGTGTTTTCGAAATTTTTTTATTGAGAGTTTGATCCTGGCTCAGGATGAACGCTGGCGGCGTGCCTAACACATGCAAGTCGAGCGGGGTTGTGGAGAAGCTTGCTTCGAAGCGACCTAGCGGCGGACGGGTGAGTAACGCGTGGGTAACCTGCCCTATACAGGGGGATAACACACCGAAAGGTGTGCTAATACCCCATAATACTGGAGTATCGCATGATACATCAGTCAAAGATTTATTGGTATAGGATGGACCCGCGTCTGATTAGCTAGTTGGTGAGGTAATGGCTCACCAAGGCGACGATCAGTAGCCGACCTGAGAGGGTGATCGGCCACACTGGAACTGAGACACGGTCCAGACTCCTACGGGAGGCAGCAGTGGGGAATATTGCACAATGGGGGAAACCCTGATGCAGCAACGCCGCGTGAGCGATGAAGGCCTTCGGGTCGTAAAGCTCTGTCCTATGGGAAGAACAAATGACGGTACCATAGGAGGAAGCCCCGGCTAACTACGTGCCAGCAGCCGCGGTAATACGTAGGGGGCAAGCGTTATCCGGAATCACTGGGCGTAAAGGGTGCGTAGGCGGTCGACAAAGTCTGGGGTGAAAGGCTACGGCTCAACCGTAGTAAGCCTTGGAAACTTGTTGACTTGAGTGCAGGAGAGGTAAGTGGAATTCCTAGTGTAGCGGTGAAATGCGTAGATATTAGGAGGAACACCAGTGGCGAAGGCGACTTACTGGACTGTAACTGACGCTGAGGCACGAAAGCGTGGGGAGCAAACAGGATTAGATACCCTGGTAGTCCACGCTGTAAACGATGAGTGCTAGGTGTCGGAGCCGACAGGCTTCGGTGCCGCAGCTAACGCATTAAGCACTCCGCCTGGGGAGTACGCTCGCAAGAGTGAAACTCAAAGGAATTGACGGGGACCCGCACAAGCAGCGGAGCATGTGGTTTAATTCGAAGCAACGCGAAGAACCTTACCAGGACTTGACATCCTCCGCATTACCAGTAACGTGGGAAATCCCTTCGGGGACGGAGAGACAGGTGGTGCATGGTTGTCGTCAGCTCGTGTCGTGAGATGTTGGGTTAAGTCCCGCAACGAGCGCAACCCTTGTCTTTAGTTGCCAGCAAGTAAAGTTGGGCACTCTAGAGAGACTGCCGGGGATAACTCGGAGGAAGGTGGGGATGACGTCAAATCATCATGCCCCTTATGTTCTGGGCTACACACGTGCTACAATGGCTGGTACAACGGGCAGCGAACCCGTAAGGGGGAGCAAATCCCAAAAGCCAGTCTCAGTTCGGATTGTGGGCTGCAACTCGCCCACATGAAGTCGGAGTTGCTAGTAATCGCGGATCAGAATGCCGCGGTGAATGCGTTCCCGGGTCTTGTACACACCGCCCGTCACACCATGGGAGTTGGTGGCACCCGAAGTCAGTTGCCCAACCGCAAGGAGGGAACTGCCGAAGGTGAAATCAATGACTGGGGTGAAGTCGTAACAAGGTAGCCGTATCGGAAGGTGCGGCTGGATCACCTCCTTTCTAAGGAGCATGGCGTATTCTTACACTGTATAGTTTTGAGAGACCAAGCGTCTTTCAGACGGTACGCGGTCCACGGGACCCGGTGTCACGGAATCTATAGAGACCCTATAGATAGACCTAACTCACCGGTAACCGAACACCGAGCAGCGAATAACTTAATTTCCATGTGGGGGTATAGCTCAGCTGGGAGAGCACCTGCCTTGCACGCAGGGGGTCAAGAGTTCGATCCTCTTTACCTCCACCACAAATGTACCTTGAAAACTGAACAATGAACAAAGAGAACAGCGGCTAACAGCTACCAGCTGCCGGCTACCAGTAAAAAAACTGGTGACTGGGGACTGGAGACTGGAAGCCAAAATAACTATACAATTTTCTGGTCAAGTTACTAAGAGCATAGGGTGAATGCCTTGGCACCAGGAGCCGATGAAGGACGTGGTAAGCTGCGATAAGCCTCGGGGAACCGCAAGCAGGTTTTGATCCGGGGATTTCCGAATGGGGAAACCTACTTAAGTAAAGCTTAAGTACTCATTACTGAATCAATAGGTAATGCAGAGGCATACCAGGGGAACTGAAACATCTAAGTACCCTGAGGAAGAGAAAGAAAACTCGATTCCCTAAGTAGCGGCGAGCGAAAAGGGATTAGCCCAAACCAGAAGGTTTTCCTTCTGGGGTTGCGGATATGTTCACAAAGGAAGTGGCTATTGTAGTCGAAGCGGTCTGGAAAGGCCCACCATAGGAGGTAATAGTCCTGTAGGCAAAACAAGAAGACTTCTGAACATAATCCAGAGTACCACGAGACACGTGAAACCTTGTGGGAAGCAGGGGGGACCACCCCCCAAGGCTAAATACTACCTGGTGACCGATAGCGTATAGTACCGTGAGGGAAAGGTGAAAAGAACCCCGGGAGGGGAGTGAAAGAGAACCTGAAACCCTATGTTTACAAGCAGTGAAAGTCCTTTATATGGACGATCGCGTACTTTTTGTAGAACGGGCCAACGAGTTACGGTATGCAGCAAGGTTAAGCTGTTATGCAGCGGAGCCGCAGCGAAAGCGAGTCTGAATAGGGCGAATGAGTTGCATGCCGTAGACCCGAAACCGGGTGACCTATCCATGGGCAGGATGAAGCGGAAGTAAAATTTCGTGGAGGTCCGAACTCATTAGTGTTGAAAAACTACGGGATGACCTGTGGATAGCGGAGAAATTCCAATCGAACTCGGAGATAGCTGGTTCTCCCCGAAATAGCTTTAGGGCTAGCCTCAAAGAATGTGATACGGAGGTAGAGCACTGAATGGTCTAGGGGCCCTCACCGGTTACCAAAACCTATCAAACTCCGAATGCCGTAATCATTACTTTGGGAGTCAGACTACGTGAGATAAGTTTCGTGGTCAAAAGGGAAACAGCCCAGACCGTCAGCTAAGGTCCCTAAGTACAGGTTAAGTGGAAAAGGATGTGGGATTGCACAGACAACTAGGATGTTGGCTTAGAAGCAGCCATTCATTCAAAGAGTGCGTAATAGCTCACTAGTCGAGTGATCCTGCGCCGAAGATTACCGGGGCTCAAACCTGTCACCGAAGCTACGGCTTGTCATGGTACAAATGGTATTTTCAGATCAAACCCTACGGGGTGAAGTAAGCTTTGTTGAAACTTCTGAGCTCCGCTCAAGAAGCGAAGAAGATTCAACCAGATTGTCAAAAAGCTAAAACCAAATCTGAGACTAGCATTTGTGCCATGACAGGGGTAGGGGAGCATTGTATGCGGGCTGAAGTCATACCGTAAGGAGTGGTGGACTGCATACAAGAGAGAATGTTGGCATGAGTAGCGAGAGGTGGGTGAGAATCCCACCCGTCGAAAGCCTAAGGTTTCCTGAGGTAGGTTCGTCCACTCAGGGTTAGTCGGGACCTAAGCCGAGGACGAAAGTCGTAGGCGATGGACAACAGGTTGAAATTCCTGTACCACCAAAGATCGTTTGAGCAATGGGGTGACACAGGAGGATAGGTTAAGCGCACCGTTGGTTGTGTGCGTCTAAGCATTTAGGGAGTTAGGATTGGCAAATCCGTCTTAACAATTCTGAGATGTGATGGGGAAGCGACATTATCGTCGCGAACTTACTGATTCCACACTGTCAAGAAAAGCCTCTAGTTAGATTAAGGTGCCCGTACCGCAAACCGACACAGGTAGGCGAGGAGAGAATCCTAAGACGAGCGAGAGAACTATTGTTAAGGAACTCGGCAAAATGACCCCGTAACTTCGGGAGAAGGGGTGCTCATTTGGGTGAATAGCCTAGATGAGCCGCAGTGAATAGGCCCAGGCGACTGTTTAGCAAAAACACAGGTCTCTGCGAAGCCGCAAGGCGAAGTATAGGGGCTGACGCCTGCCCGGTGCTGGAAGGTTAAGAGGAGGGGTTAGCTCACGCGAAGCTCTGAATCGAAGCCCCAGTAAACGGCGGCCGTAACTATAACGGTCCTAAGGTAGCGAAATTCCTTGTCGGGTAAGTTCCGACCCGCACGAAAGGCGTAACGATCTGGGCACTGTCTCAACGAGAGACTCGGTGAAATTATAGTACCTGTGAAGATGCAGGTTACCCGCGACAGGACGGAAAGACCCCGTGGAGCTTTACTGTAGCCTGATATTGAATTTTGGTACAGCTTGTACAGGATAGGTAGGAGCCTGAGAAACCGGAGCGCCAGCTTCGGTGGAGGCGTCGGTGGGATACTACCCTGGCTGTATTGAAATTCTAACCCACGCCCCTGATCGGGGCGGGAGACAGTGTCAGGTGGGCAGTTTGACTGGGGCGGTCGCCTCCTAAAGAGTAACGGAGGCGCCCAAAGGTTCCCTCAGAATGGTTGGAAATCATTCGCAGAGTGTAAAGGCACAAGGGAGCTTGACTGCGAGACCTACAAGTCGAGCAGGGACGAAAGTCGGGCTTAGTGATCCGGTGGTTCCGCATGGAAGGGCCATCGCTCAACGGATAAAAGCTACCCCGGGGATAACAGGCTTATCTCCCCCAAGAGTCCACATCGACGGGGAGGTTTGGCACCTCGATGTCGGCTCATCGCATCCTGGGGCTGTAGTCGGTCCCAAGGGTTGGGCTGTTCGCCCATTAAAGCGGTACGCGAGCTGGGTTCAGAACGTCGTGAGACAGTTCGGTCCCTATCCGTCGTGGGCGCAGGAAATTTGAGAGGAGCTGTCCTTAGTACGAGAGGACCGGGATGGACGCACCGCTGGTGTACCAGTTGTCTTGCCAAAGGCATCGCTGGGTAGCTATGTGCGGACGGGATAAGTGCTGAAAGCATCTAAGCATGAAGCCCCCCTCAAGATGAGATTTCCCATAGCGCAAGCTAGTAAGAACCCTGAAAGATGATCAGGTTGATAGGTCAGAGGTGGAAGCGCGGTGACGTGTGGAGCTGACTGATACTAATCGTTCGAGGACTTAACCAAAATAGATTACTCGTTTCTTCTTATTCTTCTGACAACATTATCTAGTTTTGAGGGTGCAAATCCTCGAACCAAATAGTCTGGTGGCGATGGCGAGAAGGTCACACCCGTTCCCATACCGAACACGGAAGTTAAGCTTCTCAGCGCCGATGGTAGTTGAGGGTTTCCCCCTGTGAGAGTAGGACGCCGCCGGGCACACGAAAGAACAGCTGTTATAGCTGTTCTTTTTTTGTATGCCAATCTATAGATGCATTTTCAATCAAAATTTGCAAGACGTTGCAGTAACTGATCTAACCTGCTTTAGGACAAGTTTAGAGATGAAGTATGCAAAGTAGTTATCTGAACCTGGTTCATCTTCGGACAGGTTTGGAGTCAAAGGATTAAAAGCTGTCAGAACATGAGGCAACTTCAGACAGGTTTAAAGGATAAGGGTGAAAAGTTGTCAGAACGTGAGACAACTTCAGACAGGTTTGGAGGAAAAGAAGGAAAAGTTGTCAGAACATGAGACAACTTCAGACAGGTTTTGAGGAAAAGAAGAAAAAGTTGTCAGAACATGAGGCAACTTCAGACAGGTTTAAAGGATAAGGGTGAAAAGTTGTCAGAACATGAGACAACTTCAGACAGGTTTGGAGGAAAAGAAGGAAAAGTTGTCTG
>NZ_JBIQOE010000073.1:0-31667 GCF_047739415.1 Mesobacillus sp.
AAAGATTGTTATTGTCGATCCGCGTTTAAACAATACAGGCAATCTCGCAACCGAATGGCTTGCAATCCGTCCTGGTACAGACCTTGCATTAGTGCTGGCTATGTCCCATGTATTGATTAAGGAAAACCTCCATGACATGGACTTCATAAAAAACTACACTGTTGTTTTTGGGGATTACGCAAAAGAACTTAAAAAATACACACCAGAATGGGCAGAAAAAATCACGGGTATCCCTGCAGACGCTATTACACGGATTGCCATTGACATGGGCAAGGCCAAACCGAAGGCGTTGATTGAGCAATCGTGGAGAGGAGCATTCGGCTGCAACTATGAAAATAGTACAGAAACCGGCCGTTCAGTAGCGATGTTCAATGCTTTACTTGGCAACTACCAGCAAAAAGGCGGAAGTATATTTGGTGGCAAACCTAAGCTTGGTACACTAAATGAAGTAAAACACCTTAGCCCGAAAGAACCTGAGGGCCCAAAAGCAGGTAAGAAAGAATTCCCGCTTGCTTATCACAGTCACGGTGTTGCAACGATGGTGGCAAAAGAAGCATTGGAAGGCAAAATGAAGGCGGCAATCTATTATCATTCTAATGCAGCACTAGGCTATGGAAATCCGAAAGTAATGAAGGAAGCTCTTTCTAAAATGGATCTCGTTGTGGCCATCGATGTACAAATGTCTGAAACGGCACAACTGGCACATTATGTCCTTCCTGAAGTGACTTATATTGAACGTGATGAAGTAATTGAAGGTTTATCAGGGAAGATACCAGGTATCGCGCTTCGTCAGCAAATGGTTGAGAAGGTTCATCCGGAGACAAAACCAATACATGAAATCTATACAGAGTTAGCTAAAGTCTGCGGTGTAGGAGAGTATTTCAACTTCTCCCTTGATGAATTGAACGAAGCGATGCTTGCTCCGACTGGTATTACGTATAAACAGCTTAGGGAAAAAGGAACCATCATGTTCCCGAATGAGGAAATTAAAATCGGGGAAATGCCGAAATTGAAGACACCTTCAGGAAAAGTAGAATTTTACAGTGAAACATACAAAGAAGCAGGATTCAAACCGATCGTCGAATGGATTGAGCCGAAGGTAAGCCAGGCAGATGATTCTTTCCGTCTGATCACTGGTAAACAGGCCATTCACAGCCATACGCAAACGGCGAATATACCAATATTGATGCAGATTACAAAGGATTATGACCTAGAAAGAATCTGGATCAACCCGGTTCGTGCAAAAGCGCTGGGAATCAAGGGTGGCGATATGGTTGAATTGAAATCCAGTGAAGCAACTAGCAAAATTCGGGTCAAAGTTACTGAGAGAATCCATCCAGAGGCAATCTTTGTTCCGAGCCACTACGGCATAACGTCCAAAGATTTGAAGATTGGATACGGAGTCGGCTTGGCTATATGGAACACGTACCATTCGATTTTGAAAAATGGAGTGGAGCAGGAAATATCCACGAAGTAATCGTGAAGGTTAGGAAGGTGAATGGCTGATGGCACGCTATGGAATGGTAATAGACACACGTAAATGCGTCGGCTGTTATGCTTGCCGGGTAAGCTGCCAGATGCAGAATGAGCTTCCGGTAGAAGAGTCATATATTAAGTTTTACGAAAAAGAAACGGGAGTATTCCCAAACGTCAAAAATGAAATCTTCCCAGTACAATGCCAGCACTGCGAAGATGCCCCATGTGTGAGTGTCTGCCCGACAAAGGCAACCTACACGACAAAAGAAGGCATCGTGCTAGTCGACGCAGATAAGTGTATCGGCTGCAAGTATTGCATGGTAGCTTGCCATTATGGCGCCAGAACGCAGGATCATAAAACCGGGGTAGTTGAAAAATGCCGCTTCTGTGCAGAGCTTGTGGCAGAAGGTAAGCAGCCAGCCTGTGTCAGCACATGCATCAGCAATGCCCGTATATTCGGTGACCTTGATGATCCAAACAGTGAAGTTTCAAAAGCAATCGTTAAAATGAATGCCCAGCCTTTAAGGCCGGACTTAGGCAAGGCAAAAATTTACTAAGTGAGGTGATTATAATGGTTTGGGGAACAATTATCGCTGCCTATTTATTCCTTGCTGGACTTAGTGCCGGTGCGTTTTTAACATCTTCCTATGCAGCAAGGAAATATCCTGATGCCAAAACAGTCAGGATTGTCGGAAGGTTAGTTAGCCCGATTCTTATGGGCATAGGTCTATTGCTTCTTATTGTCGATGCAGAAGCAGGTCTGAAGGATCCGTTAAGGTTCATCTATTTGTTTACAAATTTCAGTTCTGTCATGACAATCGGTACGTATTTCATTAGCTTTTTCATGATGGTTGCAGCCTATATCGCCTTGATGGAATTACTGAAAAAAGATACAAACAAAATTGTGGAGTACGTCGGCATCGTCTTTGCTGTCGCTACTGCCATTTACACCGGTTTCCTGATTGGGGTCATTGGAGCAGTGCCACTATGGAATACAGCAATTTTGCCAATCCTGTTCGTCGTGTCAGCATTCTCAACAGGAATTGCCGGTACTATGCTCGTGTCAGCAATCGTGGATAAAAAGGTAATCCATCATGTGATGGCTCTCAAAAAAATCCACTTAACATTGCTGATTTCCGAAGTATTCCTGATTTTCACAATGTTCCTGATTACTTCATCAACCAATGAGTCTGCAGCACAGTCTGTTGCCATGCTGCTCTACGGTGAGTACAGCATCCTATTCTGGATGGGTCTGATTGTTATCGGATTGATAGTTCCAATTGGTGCAGAGGCTCTCGAATTATGGAATGCGAAAAAACTTCATCATAGCCAGGCGGGACTGGAAATAGCAGCTTCCGGATCTCACGGAATTTCCGCCACTTTGATCACAGAAAGTGCCGTACTCGCAGGCGGATTCATTTTGCGCTATCTGTTGCTTGCAGCAGCAGTTCCGGTAATATTCTTATAAGTAAAAAGAAAGAAGACCTGGGCAATAAAAGATGTCCAGGTCTTTTATGTATTGATTGAACCTTCTCGCTTTCTCTTTTTCTTTATTATAAAGTTTATTATTTGCAAAATAATATTGCTGAAAATAAGACATGAAAAAGGCCAGAAAAAGAATGGACTATTCTGGGCGATCCAGTCCAGCTCAAAATAGCTCTCAATAGAAGAAAATATAAAAATAACCATAAAAATATTGAGTGTTATGCTTTCTAATTTTTGTAACATAAAATTATCCTTTCAATTATTTACTAAGGTAATTCTCTAAAATATGGAAAAAATCCTTCTAAGAACAGATAACATCTTTCCGAATATACTGCCTATGATGAACGAGGAGGGATTATTAAGATGAATTTGCCTGCAGCTGATTTAGGAATCATGGCTGAACATTTGCCGACACATGAAGGGGTTATCAGTAAGTTAAGGATATTCAAGGAGATTGTGGACGATCAAGAATTAAAGAAATTAATCCAGTTGAATATCCAGATGCTGAGGGAGCATGTGAGAGCGATGCTTGAACTTATAGATCCTAACCGCAAAGGAGAAGTAAAGCTGGCTGATATGCCTGATATTCAACTAAATACGGAAATGTTGAAGCTCTCCGAACAGGAAAAAGACATTGTACTGGAAACAAGGGCAGTTTCAAAGTTAATGGGAAGTAATAATTTCAATTCTGCTTTAATGATGAAAGATATGAATGTGAAAAACATCCATATCCAGATGGCTTACCAGGACGTAAGGATGCAGATGCTTTACAATATGGTCGTTGAACATGTAAATGGTGATTTTACGCCGCTCGTTACAGAAGCAATGCAATCAAAAACTCATGAAAAATATAAACATATTTTAAAAGAGTAAGTGAACCAGAAAAGAAGGGATATCAGACAAGAACACAGAATTATATTTCCAACGTGAATGTAAAAAGAGGGATGTCGATGGAAGTGCAATTTACAGTACCCTGGAGTTATTCTGAGAAAGTGGATACTACCTTTCCTCTTACTGATGATTATGAGTATTGGAGACCTTTAGTCGAGCATTTCCTTGAAAGAACAGATACTGTAGAAATCCATTGCTGGAATGAAGAGCAGGTTGCTATCAAGGAAATTCAATCTGTTCTTAATAGTTCAGTTCATGTCGGCGACCACATGACGGTTTTTAAAATCTCCAACGATAAAAGCGCACAAGATATACTTTTGAACAAATATGAAAAGAATCATAAATTCAAGTGGTTCACAGTGAATCTTATTCGGCAGGGTGAAGTCATTTTCCATTCGGGCCATTGGGCTACGGAATTTGCAGTCACTATCAAGAATGCGGAAGAGGTACCATGGATCCAGAAAATTACACCAAAAAACACTGATTTTCTCATATATTAAGCTCTTTTGTATACTTTATTGTATTCATAACCTATTTAACGCTATTTCAATCCAGACGTCTTATCGTTATGAGTTCCGATGTCTCCCGATTCGATGTCTCGAATGGATTAAATGATTCTTTTAGACAGTAGGGATGTATATGATCACTTTTGGTGAAAAGGAATTAGGAGTTAGCTATACCTTGCGGCCGGGTGTGTATGGAGTCGTTTTTAATGAAGATGAAGATTTGGTTGCCTTAATTGAGACGGGTGATGGGAAGTATTTCCTTCCAGGCGGCGGGTTGGAAGGACATGAAAGTCATGAGGAGTGTCTAATTAGGGAAGGCATTGAAGAAATGGGAAAGCTGCTTGAAATTGGAGAATGGATTGGAAAAGCACAGCGTTACTTTTATTCAGAGAAGGACTCGGAATATTATCTCGGAGAAGGGCATTTTTATTTTGCCAGAATAGCCGGAGAGGCGGGAGAATCCGTGGAAGAGGACCATCAACTCAGGTGGGTTGAAACTGGCGCAGCAGTGAAGAAGTTATTTCATGAGCATCAGAGCTGGGCCCTTCAAAAAGCTTTGGCTTTGATTAAAAAAAATGAGGAAATATAAGCTGGAATTTCGTTGACTTGCTTAATAAAAAAGAGCATTTTGGGACAAGAATGTAATCAGCTTTGTTGGGAAATTCAAATGAATCATATTACCTCTTCCCTTTCTCGCCTGCTTAATGATAATGTTAGCTTAATCACATCCTCATTATTTATTTTGTTTGACATGAGGTATAAATGGGAAAATATTTCTTAGACAGTAAAAAATAATGAGGGCGATTATGATTAACAACTATGAATATCGGATCTTTTACGAAGAACTAAGAAGACTTCATAAAGAATACCAGCGGTGTGAAAATGCCACATTAAAACAATCAATATCAAAGGACATCGAACTTATTAAGGATGCGCTGGAAACAATCTGAATAACTAAATTAAGCAGGAGATTTTCAAATGAATAAACAATTAACTGATCCAGAATTCCTTTCATTCTGTGAAAACGCTATGCCAATTGAAGTAGTAGAAAAATTCACTGATAATAACATCCGAGGACTTGAGAATATTGCACTGAGGTCAATTTCAACCCGAAGCAAACTCCCGGCCAACGTGGTCAATCTTTTGGTTGCCTATTTCTACAGCCATTATGGTAATCAGGTATATAATCGCAATGACCTGGCACGTTTATATGATTACTGGGCATCAAAGGATGTCAGGACAATGACTCAGGCAGCTGAAATGATCAATGAAGATATTGAGGAAGTTCTTAAAACATTAAAATAGTGGTTTATCTTTTGAACAGGCTGAGCTCAGCCTGTTTTTTTTGAAGGAAAAACAATTGGATTATCGAATAGTAAAATAAATAAATAAATAAATAGGAAGCGGGTGTAATTTTGCTTGAAGATGCTCAGATAAGACTTGCTGTAATAGAAGACGGAACAATGATCATTGAGATGCTGAAAAATGTCGCGCAGTGGATGCAAGATAATGAGATCAATCAGTGGGGATATCTATTGGATGGAGGGGATGATGAGGAGATTCTGGAATCGATTAAACAAAAAGATACATTCATAGTCCTGAATGGTAAAGAATTAATCGCAACGTTTACCCTCTCGACAGTCCAAAGTGATTGGGATAGACATATTTTTGGTGTGGATACTAAGGGAGATTCAGTGTATTTGCATAGGCTCGCAGTATTACCGGTACATAAAGGCAAAGGTTTTGGAAAAGAGCTAATAAATTGGATTGAGAAGAATCATTCAACGGACAAAACATATCTAAGATTAGACTGTGTAACAGACAACAGCAAACTGAATCAGTTTTATTTAGCAAACGGATTTCACTACCTCGGTGAAACAGACCATCACAGTAAATACGCAAAAAAGTTATTTTCTTAATTTTGACCCTTATTGGGTCTTTTTTTATGGAGGTAAATTCACTTAATGTTAATAAACATGGCGAAGTATCAGCTGAAATAGAGGTTAAAATGTAGTTGTGATGAAGAGATGTTTTAGCGAGGGATCAATTATGTTGATGCAAACAGAACTTTTGGAAGAAATTATCGATCATCTGCCTGAGGGCATGATTGTTATGGATAAAGATCGTACGATTAATTATCTTAATGAAAAAGCAGTTGGCATGACCGGCTGGAAGCTTGGAGAGAAAGTCCCTTACTGTACTTATTGCCAGGAAAGAGAGCTGGAAGAGGATGAGAATCGCTGTATCTTAACCTCTGATAATCCCATTCCTTTTTTTAACTCCCATTTGGCAGTGTATGAGGGGCTTGAAGAGTTCGAGATGTCTTTAAAAAAAATGACTATATCAGAAAAGGTATATTATGTCCTAAGATTACGGCCTCCAGTCCAAAATGAAAATAGTGAGCGGGCACGATTCCATGAGCTGCTTGTACAAGAAACGCTCCTCGCACAGGAGGCAGAGCGTAAAAGGATTGCCATGGAACTGCATGATCATATCGGACAAAGTGTCTATAGCATATTCCTTGGCCTCGAGGTAATCAAACAGAATATCAGTGAGGATAAATATCAAAATCATGTCACCAACATGGTCAATGTCATGAAAAAAACACTTAAAGATATTAAGAGTCTGACCAAAAGCCTCAGACCTGAAATCGTGTATGACATTGGTTTGGAAAAATCGCTTCGGCAAGCAGTAAAGGATTGGAGAAAGCTGTACCAGATAGATATCTTTTTGGAGATGGAGCTTGATAGGGAGCAGAAACTGGATCCAGAAAAAGAACTTCATCTATTCAGGATCATCCAGGAAAGTATCACAAATTCGGTACGTCATGGAAAAGCAACCTATTTCTCCATTCATTTAAAGACTTACTATCAATATATCTTTTTCCAGTTATACGACAATGGCAAAGGTTTTATTTCAACTGGATGTAAAACGAAAGGGCTCGGCTTGAAGCATATGTACGAGCGCTGCAAGATGCTTGATGGGGACATCAAGTGGATCAGCAAGGAAGGCGGCCCAACAAAGGTGGAAGGGTTTGTATCTTTAACAAAAGTGGAGGGAGAGAGGGAAGATGAACCTAATGATCATCGATGATCATGAAATCGTCCGGGATGGGCTGAGCATGCTTTTGCAGCAATCTTTTTGTATTGATGGGAGGATTTGTGCCTGTGATGGTTACGAAGCTGTTAAAGCTGCTGTGGACTTTCCCGCCGACCTGGTACTTCTGGATCTTTCGATGCCGGGCGGCCTGGATGGAATGACGACTTTGGAAAGGCTGCGGAAGCTTCTACCGGACGCGAAAATAGTGATTTTCTCGATGCATGATGATATCGGATATCAAAAGAAGGCTTATGAAGCGGGAGCTGACGGCTACCTAATCAAGCAGCTGAAGCGTGACGACCTCATCCAATCTCTGGATAAAATTTTAGCGAACCAGAAGGTTTTCGATACACATATATGGGAGGATGATACAGAGGGTGACCAATTTAATCTGATCGACCTTCCAATCACCAAGCGGGAAAAGGAGGTTTTCATCCTTACGGTTAAAGGATATTCCCAGAAAGACATAGCAGAAAGGCTAGATATATCAGTCAAAACAGTAGAAAATCACCGCCAGAAAATTGGTGAGAAGCTGGGAACACACAAGCGATATGAATGGGTCGAAACAGCACGGAAATATAAAGTATTTCAACCTTAGAAGCAGGACATACTGATGTCTTGCTTTTTTGCTTGGCCAAGAAAAGAGACGGTAATTAATTGACTTCTAATCAATTAGGATCTTTTCTAAATATTTTCATATATTAATTGGAATTTATTTCATGAGACGTGAATGTTTGAGATAATTGAATCAACACAGGTCGAAAGTAGGTGTTTTGGTTGGAAGTCTTGAAAGTAAAGCAATTAACTAAGAGGTTTAAAGATTTCGAGGCAGTCAAGAATGTTTCTTTTTCCGTCCAAAAGGGAGAGTCCTTTGGTCTCCTTGGACCCAATGGAGCAGGAAAGACAACAACGATCCAAATGATTACAGGGTTATTTCCACCGAGTTCAGGAAGTATTGAAATTGCTGGCGTTGATATGGTCAGGCAACCAAAGTGCGGGCAAGGGCTTTTAGGAATCGTTCCTCAGGAAATTGCTCTTTACCAAACCATGAGTGCTAGGGAAAACCTGTCATTCTGGGGAAGAATGTACGGTTTAAGCGGAGACCACTTACAGAAAAGAATTAATGATGTGCTTGAAATCATCGGATTGGCTGATCGGGCCAAGGAAAAAGTAGAGACTTTTTCAGGAGGGATGAAGCGGAGAGTTAACATCGGTGCCGCGATTTTACATAACCCCGAGCTATTGATCATGGATGAACCGACCGTAGGGATAGATCCTCAATCTCGCAGCCACATTCTTGATACGGTAAAAAAGCTAAATGGTGATGGGATGACAGTTATCTATACAAGTCACTATATGGAGGAAGTCGAGTATCTTTGTGAAAAGATCGGCATTATGGATCAAGGAGAATTCATTACTTCAGGCTCTATTTCGCAATTAAGGGAAACAATCGGTGATCGTTCTCGTATTGTCATGAACTTTTCCGGAGCAGTCGAACTTGAAAGCATAAAGTCAATTTTTACTTCTGAAATACCTGAAAAGGACCTCTTAATAAGTCAAAATGAACTTGCCATTTTTCATAAGGCACCACAAAAAATACTAAGTGAGTTGATCCAGTCGGTTACAGGGGCCGGTTTTGAAATCGCCTCTGTTGAAATAGTTGAACCAAATCTCGAGAGTGTGTTCCTCCATCTTACTGGTCGAAGTTTAAGGGATTAAGGAGGTTATGAAAATGGGGTTTTGGTGGCTGGCATTGAAAGATGCGCTCCTTATGGGAAGAGACCGGAAGGCGTTGTTGACGCTTGTATTCATGCCAATCTTATTGATTGGGATCCTTGGGGCAGCCTTTGGCAATATGATGGGGGAAGAAGAAGTGGCCTCCATGGAAAAGTTCGAGGTAGGTATTGTTAATCTTGATGAAGGTGAACTAGGAAATGCTTTAGCAGAAGAAGTATTCATGAAAGGTCTGCCTGAACTCATTTCTGCAGAGGCAATGACTGAAGAGGAGCTGGAAGATAATTTAAAGCAGCAGCTACTATCCGTGGGAGTCATTATTCCACCTGATTTTTCGGACCATATCATTTCGGGTAGGAAATCTGAGGTGAAAGTCATCTCCATTCCGTCCGCTTCGATTCAGTCATCGATTGTGGAGAACGTCGTGCTGCAATTCACTCAGAGTGCTGCCGTAAATGTAATAGCTATGGAGGTTGCTGGAGCATCCGCTATGAGTAAAGCCCTTCCGGCTATGTCTCAATTCACTGATGCTGATGTAAACATAGTTGAAGAAGCAGCGGTAGACCGGGATCAAAAACCAGTAGGGTCATTCCAGTATTATGCCGCGGGTATGGGTGTCATGTTTTTGTTGATGACGGTAATCACCGGAGTAAGCGCCATGATTGATGAAAAGGAACATGATGTATATAATCGTCTTCTGGTTACAAAACTGTCCAATCAACATTACTTAATCGGAAAGTTTATTGGCCTGCTGTTTATGTCTTCCGTTCAATTTTTCATCATCATTATTGGAACACGGTACCTTTATGATGTTCGTTGGGGAGAATCGATGACAGGTGTTATGATAGTTGGATTTTCTTTTGTTTTTAGCGTATGCGGACTCGGCGTGCTACTCGGCACTCTTGTTAAAACGGAGAAGACATTCAATGCAGCCGGCATGCTTGCCACACAAATAATGGCGGCAGTTGGAGGGAGCATGGTTCCATTGTATATTTTTCCGGACTGGGTCAATTCGGTCGTGAAAGTCCTTCCCAATGCCCTTGCACTCCAAACATTCCTGAAGTTGATGTCTGGTGCAAATCTATGGCAAGTATGGATAGAAGCCGGCATTTTGGTCGCGATTGGTTTCGGATCCCTTTTAATTGCGTTTGTATCCCTATCTGCAAGAAGGAGGGCTTTGCATGCGTAAGATTTTGTCCATCGCGTTTTTACACCTGAAATCATTGTTCAAATCACCATCAGCAATTGTGCTGATGTTCATTATGCCAATCATGTTCAGTATTATTTTTGGAGGTATTGGCTCAGGAGGATCTTCACAAGATAAACCTGTCGTCCTGATGGTTGCGCAAGAGGATGAAAGTAACAGCAGGATCATGGATCTACTGTCTTCAAATGACCAATACAACTGGCTTAAGGCAGATGAAATACAAGCACGGAGTTCAGTTGAAAACCAGGAAGCCATTGCAGCGGTGATTTTCGCTGAATCGATAGTTGAGAATTTGGAATTGGGAAAGCCGCTTTTTCAAATCGTTGTCCAAAGAAAAACACAGGAATATCAAGCCCTAAGCAGTTATGTAGAGGGTGTTGGAAGGACAGTTATTCAAACATTTGAAATGGTTCCAGAACAAGATACAGTCGCCGTCAACGCTATACTTGATAAAGCAGCAGGGCGAGAAACGCTGGATATAAGCAGTGAAGTAATCCAAAAAGAAGAATCAACTACTGGTTCCGTCGGCATGTTGGCGATCGGCTTTACCATCATGTTCATGATGTTTGGGATTTCAGGAGCAGCTTCAGCCATTCTTGATGAAAAAATTGGAGGAACATGGCAGCGTCTGCTCACGTCACCAACGTCGAAAGTCCAGGTGATGGCAGGATACCTATTTTCATATTTCTTGATGGGGGCAATCCAATTATTCGTCCTTATGGTCGTGATGAATTTAATTTATGGTTCCATGTGGGGTAATTTGATTTACTTCGTTCCATTTGCAGCACTAGTGATTATAACGATTGTCGGATTTGGCCTAATGATGGCTAGTATCGTGAAGACGAGACAACAGGCAAGTGCACTAAGTGCGGTGCTGATCGTCAGTACATGTATGCTGGGAGGTGTATACTGGCCACTGGAAATAGTTCCGGATTTCATGCAGCAAATAGCCAAGGCCGTGCCCCAGAGCTGGATGATCACAGGATTCCGTGAAATCGTCAGTGGAAGCCTTTATATTCCTGCAATCCGTAATTCTACAGTAGTCTTGCTTGTATTCAGCTTACTTTTTTTCACAATCGGCCTGAAAAGAATGAAATACGAATGATGTGTATGCCAGTCCATATTTGGACTGGTAATTCTTTTTAAGGGGATTCTATCGAAAATTATATTTTGTCGAGTTATAATAGATATTTAGAGTAAGAGTCGAAAAAAATTCTTGGATTGACCGAATGTTAAGTAACGAAGCTATTAGGGTTAAAGCAGACCTGTTGCATTGCCCGAAAATAAGAGAATGTAGTGAAAAGGGTAAAAGCAGAGGCACTGCATTGCCCGAAAATAAGTGAGTGTAGGGAAAATGGTAAAAGCAGAGGCGCTGCATTGCCCGAAAATAAGAGAGTGTAGTAAAAAGGGTAAAAGCAGGTCAACTGCATTACCCGAAAATGATAAATCAAAAAGGGAGTGGCAGAATCTCTGTACAACCCTAACAATAAAGCAAAGTGAATTTTGGAGGATAATATGGCTGCATATACCCCTATGATCAAGCAATACCTGCAAGTGAAGGCGGATTACCAGGATGCCTTTTTATTTTTCCGTTTGGGAGATTTTTATGAAATGTTCTTTGAGGATGCATTAAAAGCATCCCAAGAGCTTGAAATAACACTGACAAGCAGAGAGGGCGGCGGTGAGGAACGGATTCCGATGTGCGGTGTCCCTTACCATTCGGCCCCTAACTATATTGAACAGCTGATTAACAAAGGCTATAAAGTCGCAATTTGTGAGCAAACAGAAGATCCTAGGACAGCCAAAGGTGTTGTTAAGCGGGAAGTCGTTCAGCTAATCACACCGGGAACAGTAATGGAGGGTCGAGGTCTTTTAGAAAAAGAAAATAATTTTATAGCTACTGTTTCGGTTTTCCCTGGTGACACATATGGGTTTGCCTGCAGCGACTTATCGACAGGGGAAAGCAGGGCGACATTAGTTAACGGCAGTATCGAAGAGCTTATTAACGAATTATCGATCTCTGGAGCAAAGGAAGTTGTCATCGAAAGCTCGCTTTCGCCGGAAATCCAGAAAAAGTTGAAGGAGCGTTCTATCCTGGCGCTTTCAATTGAAGATAACACCGATTTAAATGATAGCTTTTCAGAACTGTTTGCTGACCTGGAAAATGAACAATTGAAAAACACAGCCTCAAGATTATTCAATTATTTGTACCGAACCCAGAAGCGCAGTCTGGACCATTTACAAAAGGTATCTGTGTACAAGGTTCAGCAGTATATGAAAATTGATTATTTTTCGAAGCGCAACCTTGAACTGACAGAGACAATACGCTCTACAGCGAAAAAGGGAACACTTTTATGGCTGCTTGATGAGACGATGACCGCGATGGGCGGCAGGATGCTGAAGCAGTGGATCAACAGACCGCTGATTGACAAAGCTGAGATCGGCCGCCGTCAGGAACTGGTACAGCTTTTTGTCGGACAGTTTTTCGAACGCCAGGAATTGCGCGAAAAACTGAAAGAGGTATACGATCTCGAACGCTTGGCTGGCAGGGTTGCTTTTGGCAACTTGAATCCAAGAGACCTGATGCAGCTAAAAAGGTCTTTATTACAGGTACCGTCCCTAAAGCATATTTTGGAGAGCCTCTCCCATGAGGAAGCAGCCACTATGGCAGACAGACTTGACCCATGCGAGGAGGCGGCGGATCTGCTCGAACAGGCAATCGTTGATAACCCTCCAATTTCCGTCAAGGAAGGGAACATCATACGTGATGGCTACGACCACCAGCTTGACCAGTATCGCGATGCCAGCCGGAACGGCAAGACTTGGATTGCCATGCTTGAACGCGACGAGCGTGAGAAAACAGGCATAAGATCATTGAAGGTCGGCTACAATCGGGTGTTTGGCTACTATATCGAAGTAACGAAGGCGAACCTGCATCTTTTGCAGGAAGGCCAGTATGAACGAAAGCAGACGTTATCAAATGCAGAGCGCTTCATCACACCTGAACTGAAAGAAAAGGAAGACTTGATCTTAGCTGCCGAGGAAAAAAGCGTCGAGCTTGAATACCAGCTATTTACCGGAATCCGTGAATCGATAAAAGAATATATTCCTAGATTGCAGGGACTCGCCAGGGCTCTAAGTGAGCTCGATGTACTACTTGGATTCGCAGAGCTTAGCGAACAGCGCCATTATGTAAAACCTGTTTTCTCAGTTGATCGGAAAATTGTCCTGAAGGATGGACGCCATCCAGTTGTAGAAAAGGTGATGGATGCTCAGGAATACGTGCCTAACGATTGCTATATGGACAACGACCGTGAAGTCCTGCTGATTACCGGACCGAATATGTCTGGTAAAAGCACCTATATGCGCCAGGTTGCCCTGACAGCAATTATGGCGCAAATAGGCTGTTTTGTCCCGGCCTCTGAGGCGGTCATGCCGATATTCGACCAGGTTTTCACCAGGATTGGAGCGGCAGATGATCTTGTTTCCGGACAAAGTACTTTCATGGTCGAGATGCTGGAGGCAAAGAACGCGATTACCAATGCGACGAAAGACAGTTTAATCCTTTTTGATGAAATCGGCCGTGGTACCTCAACTTATGACGGCATGGCACTCGCCCAGGCTATGATTGAATATATCCATGATAAAATCAGCGCAAAGACGCTGTTTTCGACACACTATCACGAAATGACTTCACTGGAAAATGAATTGGAAAAATTAAAGAATGTACATGTTAGCGCAGTTGAGCAGAACGGCAAAGTGGTTTTCCTTCATAAAATCAGGGAGGGTGCAGCGGACAAGAGTTACGGCATCCATGTTGCACAGCTTGCTGAATTGCCGCCAGACCTGATCGAACGTGCTGCGGAAATCCTGCACATACTTGAGCAAACAGACACACCGATTTCGCTTGGGTCTGAGAGTCAGAAGAGCTTAGACTCTGTACGGGAAACATTGCAAGATGAGCAAGACAAACAAAGCATGCTGCAGGCAGCAGAAACAGCAGCCGCTTCTCAGTTATCATTCTTCGATGAAGCGCCTGAACAGAAGAAAGCTAGTGGTGCAAGCAAAAAGGAGAAGCAGGTTCTTGACCAATTAAACGGACTTGAAATCCTTGATATGACCCCTTTGCAGGCCATGAATATGCTTTATGAATTACAAAAGAAGCTGCGTAAGTGAGATTCTATAAACCCTAAATGCGTCAGGAACTGGGAAAAGGGCCCATAGAAAGATTCTATAGGCCCGAAATAAGAGTAGATCAAGCAGAAGGACCCATAGAAAGATTCTATAAGCCTGAAATGAGAGAAGATCAAGCAGAAGGGCCCATAGAAAAATTCTATAAGCCTAAAATGAGAGAAGATCAAGAAAAAGGGCCCATAGAAAGATTCAATAAGCCTGAAATGTGAGAATATCGAGAAAAAGGTCTTATAGAAAGAATTATGATCGCAAAACCCCACATTACTTGCGAATAACTAAAAGCTGGAGGTGACGGAATGGCGAAAATTATACAATTAGACGATGCATTATCAAATAAGATTGCTGCCGGTGAGGTAGTAGAACGGCCGGCATCTGTTGTTAAGGAATTGCTAGAGAACGCGATTGATGCTAATAGTACTGTAATTGAAATTGATCTTGAAGAGGCTGGACTTGCCCGGATCAGGATCACAGACAATGGCGACGGTATTGAGGAAGAAGATGTTCTCGTCGCCTTCCAGCGCCATGCCACGAGCAAAATCAAGAATGAAAACGACTTATTTCGGATCAGGACTCTCGGTTTCAGGGGCGAGGCGCTGCCGAGTATCGCTTCCGTTTCAAGGCTTGAAATGAAAACATCGACCGGAATCGAAGGCAATAAAGTGGTCATTGAAGGCGGCAAGGTCGAGTCTGTTGAAAAAGCCGACAGCCGTAAAGGGACGGATATTAGTATTTCAGACCTGTTTTTTAATACACCGGCACGCCTTAAATATATGAAGACCATTCATACCGAACTTGGCAATATTACAGATGTTGTAAACCGCCTGGCGCTGGCCAATCCAGATATCTCCTTCAGGCTAGTCCATAATGGCCGCCAGCTTTTAAAGACGACAGGAAATGGAGACGTCCGCCAGGTGCTGGCTGCTATTTACGGTATTAATATGGTTAAATCAATGATTCCTATTTCCGGGGAATCACTGGATTATAAAATAAACGGTTATATATCGATGCCAGAAATTACAAGAGCATCGAGGAACTATATCTCAACAATGATTAATGGCCGTTTTATCAAAAATTATGCTCTGGTTAAAGCAATACAGGAAGGCTACCATACATTGCTCCCTATCGGCAGGTATCCGGTTGTCCTTTTGAATATTGAAATGGATCCCCTCTTGATAGATGTGAACGTCCATCCATCAAAGATGGAAGTGCGGTTGAGCAAGGAGCAGGAGCTGAATGAGCTTGTGTCGAGCGTCATAAAGAACGCTTTTAAAACGAAGGAATTGATTCCGGCTGGGATGGTCACTCAGAAGCAGGAGAAACCGAAGTCAGAACAAACTTTCATGGACCTGGACCATTTGTCGGAAGCTGAAGATAAACCTTCTGTCATGCAAGCGACTACTGAGGGCAGGCCATTTGTAGAGGAGAAGGCTGTCGAGCTCAGTAAGAGCTATAAAGCTGCTGAATTGCCAAATAGTTCACAGCAGGGAGCACCTGACTGGAGAAATGCTCTTGTAGCTCAAGAAAATACGACCTTCCAGGCCGCTGCGCCTGCCATTGAAGAAGACCTTGTACAAAATGAAGAAGATATGATTGAGCCAGACGCTTCTTCTGCAGCCCAAGAGCCGGTTGCAGAAGTGCAAGCTTCACGAGTACCTCCTCTTTATCCAATTGGGCAAATGCACGGAACCTATATTCTCGCTCAGAATGACCGTGGTTTATATATAATTGATCAGCATGCCGCTCAGGAAAGAATCAAATATGAGTACTTCAGGGACAAGGTAGGCGAGGTGGCGACTGAGCTACAGGAAATGCTCGTGCCAATTACGCTTGAATATTCAGCCGATGAGTGCATTAAAATAAATGAACATCAGCATCAGTTGGAGAAAGTGGGAGTCTTCCTTGAGCCATTTGGCTACAACAGCTTCATCGTTCGATCACACCCGCAGTGGTTCCCTCGTGGAGAGGAAAAAGATCTGATTGAAGACATGATTGAACAACTCTTGTTGATGAAGAAAGTAGATATTAAAAAGCTTCGAGAGGAAGCAGCCATCATGATGAGCTGCAAGGCGTCGATCAAGGCTAATCACCACCTGCGCAACGACGAAATTCAGGCATTACTCGATGAATTGCGGCGTTCATCCGACCCGTTCACATGCCCGCATGGCCGGCCAATCATCGTTCATTACTCCACTTATGAAATGGAGAAAATGTTCAAGCGGGTAATGTAATTAGAAGAGCGCAAGCGCCTTGATCAGCTACGACAAGCGCTGAAGCTGGACATTTATCGAAGTGAAAATTTATCTCTGTTATTCTACGTAAAGAAACAGTGTTCCCAATTGGGTGCACTGTTTTTTTATGAAAAATCAACTACAATTGGATAAAAATTCTTCTGTTTTTCTTAAAAATGGTGTAAAATTACACTAATAGGAAAATTATTAAACATCAAATGGTATATTCATTAAATGGGTTATTGGCTCTTATAATAATCAAAGGGGGCGATATATTGATTGTATTCTCATTATTATTTTTCATACTACCTGTAGTTGTATTGATTTTTATAGTAGCTTATGCAGTAAAAAATAAAGAGCAAGGGGGAGAGAAAGTGGTCAGACATTTATATACTTATCTAGTATTGTTTGCTACATTGATGATGGTCATTGGCGGAGGGGTTTCGATTTTCATGGCGACAGCAGATCTTGTCAGTCCGACTGGATATTATCAAAGTTTTACAGAATACAAGCAGATGACGTTAAATGGAAAAATTGAAGGTTCTGAGACAGACATGACTGAGGAAGAACTTCGCAGCAATTATGACTTGTATGTCACAGAAGAAAAGGATCGGCAAAAAGACAGAGCCGTTAATCAAATTATCAAGAGCCTCGGCTTTGTAGTCATACCATTGCCCGTTTTCCTGTACTTTAACAGGCTAAGGAAACAGTATAAAGAGTAAAATCAGCCAGATAATGTTACCCTATCAACTGATATACCCAGATTTTGAAGATAAAAAAGAAAGATTGCCAATTAAAACTGGCAATCTTTCTTTTGGTTTTGTTTAGGAAGTTATAAAAATTATTTAGTTGTGGATAACTACATGTAGTATTCTTAATCCAGCTCCGCGCCTAGGCCCTCGAGACGCTTGTCGCGGCTGAACAAGGCACTTACACTTTTTGTACTTACCTCACAGCTGGCTGAAGTTTATGGATGTATTGAAGTGCTTTACCGGTTCCAATCGCTACGGATTCCAGCGGATTTGGAGCGATGTGTACTGGTACAACCATCTCGCTGCCAAGCCAATCCTGAATTCCGTTCAGCAACGCGCCGCCACCGGAAAGGATTACACCGCGGTCAACAATATCACCACTTAGTTCGGCAGGACAATCCTCAAGAGTGGCACGGATTGCCTCCATGATATGAAGAAGAGATTCCTTGATTGCGTCCCTGATTTCATAAGAATTGAGGGTAACAGTCTTTGGAAGGCCTGTTACAAGGTCACGGCCACGAATATCCAGTTCCAACATTTCATGGTCAACAAGTGCATAGCCGATTTCCATCTTGATTTTTTCAGCCGTTCTTTCACCGATTAACACATTGTACTCTTTGCGGACATATTGAATAATGTCCTCGTCCAATCTGTCGCCAGCAATTCGAATCGAATGGCAAGCAACGACGCCGCCATAAGAAATGATTGCGACTTCAGTTGTTCCGCCGCCGATATCAACAACAACGTTCGCTACCGGTTCATCAACAGGCAGTCCAGCTCCAATTGCTGCCGCAACTGGTTCCTCGATGAGATGAACCTTTTTTGCGCCTGCATTTCTGACTGCATCCTGGATCGCACGGCGTTCAACACTAGTTGAACCAGAAGGTGTGCAGACAACTACATCCGGTTTGCGGAGTGAAAAGCCGCCCTTTTTTGAAGCCTTCTTCATGATTTGTTTCAACATTTCAGTTGTCACATCGAAATCTGCAATAACTCCATCTTTTAACGGGCGGATCGCCACGATTTTTCCAGGAGTCTTACCGATCATTTCTTTTGCTTCCTTGCCAACAGCAAGAACATTTTTTGTCTCAGTATCAATCGCCACGACTGAAGGCTCATTCAAAGCGACGCCTTTATTTTTACTATATACAAGTGTATTTGCTGTACCTAGATCAATCCCTATTTCTGTAGTTGATAACATTTTGTTTTCACCCAGTTCTCTATAAATTATTAAACCAATCATAGACTTCTATTAAACTATCATGAATGTGGGGGTGAAAGTGTGTTTGTTACCGAATCGTTATCTAACTGTAAAAGTTGAGGAAAATTTTTTCAAAAGATGATATAAGAGAATAATATTTGTAAAATACGGGTATAATGCATAGATGTTCAACTGCTTTCTATTTAATGGTAAAATAAATTAATGAAGTCAGACGTAAAATTGCTGACACGCTCTATGAAAAGGCAGTGTGAAATTTTTTGGAACAAAAACAGAAGTTGATTGTGTTAATTGGACCAACTGCAGTTGGCAAAACGAAGCTGAGCATTGAGCTTGCGAAAAAATTCAATGGTGAAATCATCAGTGGCGACTCGATGCAAATTTACAAAGGGATGGATATTGGAACCGCAAAAATCAACCGGGAAGAGATGGAGGGAGTCCCCCACCATTTAATTGATATCAAAGAGCCTGATGAAAGCTTTTCAACCGCAGAATTCCAGGAACTTGTCCGCAAGAAAATTAGTGAAATAAGCTCCCGTGGGAAGATGCCGATGATTGTTGGCGGTACAGGATTATACATCCAGTCGGTGATTTTTGATTATCATTTCACTGAAGCTCCTTCTGACCCAGTCTTCAGACGCAGTCTGGAGGAAGAAGCAGAGACGAAAGGCCAGGAATTTGTACATGGAAAATTGAAAGAGGTTGATCCCGAAAGTGCATCAAGAATTCACCCTAACAATGTTCGTCGTGTCATCAGGGCGCTGGAAATCATTCACTGTACGGGCAAAACTGCAGGAGAACTGCAGGAGAACCAATCACCCGAACTTTTGTATGATACAGCACTAATCGGCCTGACAATGGATAGAGAGATGCTATACAACCGGATCAATTTCCGTGTCGATCTAATGATGGAGCAGGGCCTCCTAGATGAGGTTAAATACTTTTACGAAAAGGGCTTAAAAGACTGCCAGTCCATCCAGGCAATAGGATACAAAGAGCTTTACGACTACTTTGAGGGCAAGGTTCCCCTTGAGGAAGCAATCGAGAATTTAAAGCAAAATTCCCGCCGATATGCAAAAAGGCAGCTAACATGGTTTCGAAACAAGATGATTGTGGAATGGTTTGATATGTCAGAGTCTAAAGACGCTGAAAAAAAATTCGCCGAAATTTCCAAGTTCATTGAAGGAAAGCTCGAGATAAAAGCGAATACATAATAATAGAGATAAAAGAGGAGGATCCGCCCATGAAACAAGTGAACATTCAGGACCAGTATTTAAACCAATGCCGCAAGGACAACATTAACGTGACCGTCTTTTTATTGAACGGATTTCAGTTGAGAGGCCAAATCAAAGGCTTTGACAACTTCACTGTACTTTTCGAATCTGATGGAAAGCAGCAGCTTGTTTATAAACACGCTATTTCAACCTTTGCTCCGCAAAAGAATGTCCAGATCGATTACGAGGGACAGGCTTAATTAAATAATGACGAAGGAAACCCGCCATGTGCGGGTTTTTTCTTTTTCAAGGTCCTTCTTGGAACTTACTGTTGGAGTCGAAATGTACCCTTATGAAGGCGGTCCAAGCCCCATAAGGGTGATCGAGCCTAAATGCATCCTTATGAAGGCAATACCGGCCGCATAAGGGCCTGTTTCTAGGTTAAATGCACCCTTATGCTCCGCCCCTCTGGCTCCTAAGGGCGCAATTCACATCCATTGATCTTTTACTTTTAAACGATAATTGTTTATTTTAAAAATGAATTTCCCTGTTCTTGAATACATATAAATATAGAAGTTTATTTCTTGGGAAAGCGCATAATGTGACAATAGCAAAAAAAGGCTGCTAGAACTTGTCGAACAAATCGAGGCCTTCCCAAAACGGGATATATTCCTATTAAGATATATATGTTTTCATATTCTATTTAGGCGAATATCACAATTACAGCAAGAATGCGTATACTGTTTCCAGAATGAGAGGTGAAATCTTTGGACCAACCGCTTCGAAAGAAAAACAACGGTCAAATCAGCATTGTTTTGAACGCACAGCAGAGGAAGACGTTGACAAAGGAAATGCCTGAGTCGCAGCTGGTTCCAAAGTCAATCCCGCAGGAGCACGCAGCTTTAAAAGAAATTGAGGAAGAGCTCTGCGCACTTGTAGGCATGGAAGAAATGAAAAGGATGATCAAAGAGATTTATGCCTGGATCTATGTGAATAAGAAAAGGGAAGAAATGGGGCTCAAGGCTGGAAAACAGGCTTTGCATATGATGTTTAAGGGCAATCCGGGAACGGGTAAGACGACCGTAGCCAGAATTATCGGGAAGCTCTTCCTCAAAATGAATGTCCTATCAAAAGGGCATTTAATTGAAGCGGAGAGAGCTGATCTTGTTGGTGAATATATCGGTCATACCGCGCAAAAAACGCGAGATTTGATAAAAAAAGCAATGGGAGGCATCCTGTTCATTGATGAAGCCTATTCCCTAGGCCGTGGGGGAGAAAAGGATTTCGGCAAGGAAGCGATTGATACCCTGGTTAAACATATGGAGGATAAGCAGCATGAATTTATTTTGATCCTGGCGGGGTATTCGAGGGAAATGGAATTTTTCCTGACTCTGAATCCAGGACTTCATTCAAGGTTTCCGCTCGTGATTGATTTTCCCGATTATTCAATAGAGCAGCTTATGGAAATCGGCCAGCGAATGCTGAAGGAAAGGGAATATAGTCTGAGCCATGAGGCAGAGCGCAAATTGCGAGAGCACCTCGTTAATGTAAAATCAACCCTCGGTGCCGCTGCATTTTCCAATGGGCGCTATGTCCGTAACGTGATTGAGAAATCCATCCGGGCACAGGCAATGCGGTTGTTAATGCAAAATCAATACGACCGACATGAACTCATGACTCTCCGCAGCAATGACCTAGTTTTTTCAGATGATAATAAGGGGAAATAATGTCAGCAGCTTTGTTGACATTATTTTTTGCTTTTGGTAATATACCCATAAGGGTATATAAAAGCTACAGGGGGAATTTAAAATGAACGATATTACAGTTTACACTACAAATACTTGTCCTTACTGCACCATGCTTAAAAACTTCCTTGACGATAAGGGAATCGCATATAAAGAAGTGAATGTACAGCAAGATCCAATCGCCGCACAAAGGCTCGTCAATGCAACTGGCCAAATGGGTGTGCCGCAATCAAACGTAAACGGAAACTGGGTATTAGGCTTCGACCCAAATTCAGTCATGTCATTCTTAAAATAGTTCCAGAGGATTCCAGTAAAACTGGAATCCTTATTTATTTTCCGTAGATTGTAATACCTTCCACATTATCCATCCGTTTTTTTTGCCGAAGCTCAGTCCGGATTCTCTTGCCAGAGAGCTTTGTTCTCCTCGATTAATGATAAGCCTCTTAACCACACACATACTTTGGCTGGTAATCAACATAACCTGAGTGGAGATTTTAACTCGGATGTTCTTTTAGGGATTTAGGTTTAAGGAGTATCAATAAGGGGTAAAACATTGGGGTTTCCCTAAAGATTTTTTTGGCAAAACTAATCATTATTGTAAATAGCGAGCTTGCGATTTATATAGATAAAAAAGGAGCTAAATTATTAATGGGGTATGAGTATAATTATGATATTGCAGGTTATGACTTCGGCTGGGATGTAAAGGCTGGAAGGTTTACGTTTGAGGGACAGGATGCTGTGCTTTTTTGGATCTCTTCGGCAATGAAGACATTTTTCGATACGATTGAAGAGATTTCTGGAGAAGAGGCCTCAAACCTCGTATTTGAATCGACTGGATTTCGCCAGGGACTCGTAGTCGGCCAATATTTTGAAAAAATGAAAGAAGTCAACGTAGCCGAGGCTGCTGACATGATCACAAATACATATGCAACCGCCGGATGGGGGTTGACGATTATAAAGGATTTAGATTTTGAAACGAAAACATTCACAGCTTTTATGAAGGACAGCTGGGAGCATAAAGTGAATGTTGCCCAGGGGAAGAAAAAGGGAGGGAGTTTCCTGCCTGCACATTATGCTGGAGTTTTCTCGGGATTGTTCGGAACAAATATCTGGTATAAAATCAAGCAGCATCAGTTAGAAGGGCATGAACAAAGTGTGATTGAGTACTTCCCTTCAGATGTCACAATCGCTGATAATATCCATCAGCTGGCACGAAAGAAAGAGTCAGAACAAATCAGGAAACTCGAAGGTCTTGTTGAGGAAAAAACAGCTGAATTAAAAGAATTGGTCAATAAGCTATCCTCTCCAATCATCCCCGTCCTTGAGGGAATCGTCGTCGTTCCTCTGATTGGAAAATATGAGGAAGATAGGGCAGATCAATTGATTGTAAACACGCTGAATCGACTCCCATCGTATAAAGCCAGCTATCTAGTTTTGGATTTGACGGGCATGGACCAGGAAATCGGGCCACATGCGGTCAGTCTGATTGAGAAAATTGGATCAGCTGCAAGGCTAATTGGCACGAAAACAATACTGGTTGGGATTTCATCCACTCTTGGAATCGAAATCACCCAATCCAATATCAACCTCTCGAAATTCGATTGCTTCCAGACTCTCCAGCATGGCATCCATTACGCAATCGGTCAGATGGGGAGAAAAATTATATAAATAGAAAAAAACAGAGCTGATTCATGATGAATCAGCTCTGCTTTTTACCGAATAAGACAGTATAAATTTCACTTCAAGAATTGTCTAGCTCCAGAGCTAGTAGGGGCTGAACAAGGCGCTTGCGCTTTTCTTAATGTACTCCAAGCTTTCGGACGGGCAGATGCCATTTATAGGTATAAGACATTACGCGGAGTGCGGTGATGACGGAGAATAGTCCATAGAGTTCGACAGCTTTATTAGCCATCCCAAGGCCGATGACAAGTCCGGCAAGAACAGCCCACACTGCATAGATTTCCGCCTTCAATACTAATGGCTTTCTGCCGGCGAGCAGGTCGCGAATAATTCCGCCGCCGCTTCCTGTCAACACAGCAGCAACGATGACTGCGCTTAATGGATGGCCCATATTCGAAGCGTAGATCGCTCCCTGGATCGCGAAGGCAGCAAGCCCGATGGCATCGAAAAAGTTGCCCCATCGCTGCCAGTGTTTTAATAGATTGCCAGGAAATAAGAAAACGATGGTGATCGACATCAAGGCCAGATTAAAGAATATACCCTGTTCCCATAATGCTGATACTGGTACGCCGATGAGCAGGTTACGGATTGCACCGCCGCCAAATGCTGTAACGATTCCTAATATATAAACTCCGAAGATATCATATTCCTCTTCCATTGCAATAAACGCACCGCTAATTGCGAATGCTACTGTTCCAATCATGCTGAGTACTTCCCATGTCATCATGTTTTTCTCCTCTTGTTAAAATGATGCCTGAATACTAAAATAGTTAAATGAAAACATATTGATTTTATCATGTTTATTCCAATTTACAACCACTTTTTCTCCGACTTGCAAAATTTTTGTTTGGTGCTTTATTTTGGTATGATGTCTTTAGCGATATATATGGAAAGAAGGGTGTTATTTGGAACAGGAAAACGTATTTGAAAAAGTGATTCTTGTTGGCTGCCAGACGACTGAAGAAGATCTTCGGTTTCAATATTCGATGGAGGAACTTGAATCACTTACGGAAACGGCAAAGGGAAACGTCCTGATGCAAGTAATCCAAAAGCGGCCAAAGGTCCATCCTGCTACATACATTGGCAAAGGTAAGGTGGAAGAGCTTCAGGCACTTGAGGAAGAGCTCGAGCCGGACTTAATTATCTTCAATGATGAACTGTCGCCAAGCCAAAACCGCAATCTTTCTGCTGGCTTAAAAGCGAGAGTTATCGACCGTACACAGCTGATTCTCGATATTTTCGCTCAAAGGGCCAGGTCCAAAGAAGGGAAGCTCCAGGTTGAGCTTGCCCAGTTGCAATACCTGCTGCCCCGGCTTGGCGGAAAAGGGATTGAGATGTCACGTCTTGGCGCCGGAATCGGGACGAGAGGGCCTGGTGAAACAAAACTGGAGTCAGACCGCCGTCATATCCGGAAACGAATTGACGATATTAAAACTCAATTGTCCGTAATCGTTCAGCATCGTGACCGCTACCGGGAACGCCGCAAGAAGAACAAGACGTTCCAGATTGCGCTAGTCGGATACACTAACGCAGGAAAGTCGACGCTGTTTAACCGGTTGACAGAAGCAGAGTCATTTGAAGAAAATCAATTGTTTGCTACGCTTGATCCAATGACAAGGAAAGCGATTTTGCCTAGCGGCTTTACGGCTCTCCTGACAGATACGGTCGGATTCATCCAGGACTTGCCGACAACATTGATCGCTGCTTTCCGTTCCACGCTGGAGGAAGTCCGGGAGGCGGATTTGCTTCTCCATGTAGTGGACATGTCGAATGAAGATTATTTTTCACATGAACAGACTGTCAATAAATTACTGGAGGACCTTGAAGTCCATCAAATCCCGCAGATTACCGTTTATAACAAACGGGATATCGCACACCAGGATTTTGTGCCAAACGCTAAAAATGAAACAGCGTTTATAAGTGCGTTCAGTGAGGAAGACCGCAGGAACCTCCTTTTAAAAATCGAACAGTCCATCATTGGAATGATGGAGCCATTCCATGTCCTGGTGCCGTCCGATGAGGGGAAACTGCTGGCACAGTTGAAAAATGAGACCATTCTTCGTGAGCTTGCTTTTGATGAAGAAAAGCAAGGCTATGTCTGCAAAGGGTTCTCTTTGGCAGACCATCAAATTACCGGCCAGCTGAAACGATTTTCGATTTAAATTGATTTTTACATAAGGCTCTTTTCTCAAATTTTGTTGTTATAGACTACAAAATAGGATTGAATGACCTAAGTTTCTTTACAAAAAAATTAAAGCTTATTATTAGAAAAGAGCTTGCACACTTAATACCGAACTACAAAATGGCTTTTTATCACGTTAAAATCGGCTTTAGGATTTTAACAACAATCTTACGAAGACAGCCTTTTATACAGATAGGAGAGCAACATGTTTACACAATTAAAAAACGGGCAGATGATGCAGCCGCTAGTCAGCGAAATTGAGCAGCAAATTGCAGATGTGCACAAGAAAATCGATGAGCGGATTGATTCAAACCAATTCAGGGTATTGCAGAGTTTCCAGAAGCATCGGGTGAGTGATTCCCACTTCATCCCGACCACTGGCTATGGCTACGACGATGCTGGCAGGGAAACACTCGAGAAAATATATGCAGAGGTGTTTGGAGCTGAAGCCGGACTGGTTCGCCCGCAAATCATCTCCGGAACACATGCCATTTCCATCTCTCTGTTTGGGATTCTTCGCCCTGGCGATGAGCTTTTGTACATTACCGGAAAACCCTATGACACGCTTGAAGAGATAGTCGGGATACGGGGGACAGGGAACGGCTCATTGAAGGAATTTGGAATCTCTTATAATACGGTCGATCTTACGGAAAAGGGAGAAATTGATTGGACTGCCGTCGAAAAAGCGATCAAGCCTGAAACAAAAATGATCGGAATCCAGCGCTCAAAAGGATATGCGACGAGGCCATCTTTCACTGTTGAGCAAATTGGCGAAATGATCAAATTTGTTAAGGAGATCAAACCAGACGTCGTTGTGTTTGTTGATAACTGTTATGGTGAATTTGTCGAGGAGCTTGAACCTTGCCATGTTGGCGCTGATCTGATGGCTGGCTCTTTGATTAAAAATCCTGGCGGGGGTATTGCCAAAACAGGCGGATACATCGTAGGCAAGGAAGAATATGTTGAGTCCTGTTCCTACCGGATGACATCCCCGGGAATCGGGGCAGAGGCCGGTGCTTCGTTATATTCATTACAGGAAATGTACCAGGGATTCTTCATGGCACCGCATATTGTTGCACAGGCATTGAAGGGTGCCGTATTCACAGCCGCAATGCTAGATCGTTTAGGGATGAATTCTTCGCCTAAATGGAATGCAGAACGAACGGATCTAATCCAGGCAGTCCAATTCGACGACCGGGATAAGATGGTTGCTTTTTGCCAGGCGATTCAATATGCATCGCCAATCAATTCCCATGTAACGGCACATCCAGCTTATATGCCGGGATATGAGGATGATGTGATTATGGCTGCTGGTACATTCATCCAGGGAGCAAGCATCGAATTAACCGCTGATGGACCGATCAGACCGCCTTATGTCGCGTATATTCAGGGGGGCTTAACCTATTCACATGTGAAGATGGCCGTTTGTATTGCAATCGATTCTTTAATCGAAAAAGGTTTAATTCTTATAAAATAGGTAAATATACAACAGGACGCTTGCTAAATAAGTCCTGTTCTTTTTTTATGATTTTTCATGTCAGATAATCTAACATAGATTTGACATTATACCTTACATTGAATATAATGAGATTATCTTAAAAGGGAAGGAGGAGAAATCATAATGGGCGGAAGTGAAATTCGCCGGAATATGCCACTCTTTAGCATCGGGATTGTCATGCAGCTGACAGATTTAACCGCAAGGCAAATTCGTTACTATGAAGAGCATGAATTGATTTCTCCGGCAAGAACAGAGGGCAATAAACGACTCTTCTCCTTAAACGATATTGACAAGCTCCTTGAGATCAAAGATTTGATCGACCAGGGAGTCAACATGGCAGGCATTAAGCAAATTTTTAATGTTAAACAACAGTCAGACATTAGTGCTGCTGAGAAAAAACAAGCTGAAAAAACGAGACGTGAGCTATCTGATGCAGATTTGCGGAAATTGCTTCGCAAGGAACTACAGCAGGCAGGACGCTTTAACCGATCTGGCAATCACGGAGACATGTCGAGATTTTTCCATTAGTAATCCAAATTATCTTTCATTAAAATTCTAGGAGGAACTTTAACAATGGCTAAGACGTTTACAAGAGAAGACATTATCCGCTTATCAAAAGAAGAAAATGTAAAATTCATTCGCTTGCAGTTCACTGACATTTTAGGAACAATCAAGAACGTTGAAATTCCAATCAGCCAGCTTGAAAAAGCGCTTGATAATAAAATGATGTTCGACGGCTCTTCAATCGAAGGCTTCGTTCGTATTGAAGAATCTGATATGTACCTGATCCCTGATTTGGACACATGGGTAATCTTCCCTTGGACAGCTGAAAAAGGTAAGGTTGCACGTTTGATTTGTGATATTAAAAATGCGGATGGCACACCATTTGCTGGTGACCCGCGCGGTAACCTGAAGCGTATCCTGAAGGAAATGGAAGAGCTTGGCTTCACAAACTTCAATCTTGGACCAGAACCTGAATTCTTCCTGTTCAAGCTTGATGTGAATGGTGAGCCTACACTTGAATTGAATGACAACGGTGGTTACTTCGACCTTGCACCAACAGATCTTGGTGAAAACTGCCGCCGTGATATCGTGCTTGAGCTTGAAGAAATGGGCTTCGAAATCGAAGCATCACACCATGAGGTTGCTCCTGGACAGCACGAAATCGACTTTAAATATGCAGATGCTTTAACAGCATGTGACCAAATCCAGACTTTCAAGCTTGTTGTAAAAACAATTGCACGCAAACACGGTCTGCATGCAACATTCATGCCGAAACCATTGTTCGGAGTGAACGGATCCGGAATGCACTGCAACATGTCATTGTTCCGCAATGGCGAGAACTCATTCTTTGATCCATCCGATAAGAAACTTGAGCTAAGCGAAACTGCGTACCAGTTCATCGCTGGAACACTTAAGCACGCATCTGGATTTACAGCTGTAACAAACCCAACTGTAAACTCTTATAAGCGCCTAGTTCCTGGCTATGAAGCACCTTGCTACGTTGCATGGTCTGCAAAGAACCGTTCACCATTGATCCGTATCCCTGCATCACGCGGCTTGAGTACGCGTGTTGAAGTCCGAAGCGTCGACCCTGCAGCTAACCCATACCTTGCAATGGCAGTATTGCTTGCAGCAGGTCTTGACGGAATCAAGAACAAAATGACTCCTCCTGCATCAGTAGACCGCAACATCTACGTGATGAACAAGGAAGAGCGTGTGGAAGAAGGAATCGATGATCTGCCACCAACATTGGCAGCAGCTCTTGACCAGCTGAAAAAGAACGAAGTAATCAGCGCGGCACTCGGCGATCATATCCTTGAACACTTCATCGAAGCAAAAGAGATCGAATGGGATATGTTTAGAACCCAGGTTCACCCATGGGAGCGCGAACAGTACATGAGCATGTATTAATAGAACAAAATGGCCTCTTGACTCTGTCAGGAGGTCATTTTTTTTCGTAAAAAAAGAAAAGTACAGAGATGCTGGCACAAACAAGCTATTATCAATGGTAAGCTCTACGCTTTTTAATAGAATCACTACGATTTTAGCAACAATCACTCCGCTTTTTAGCAACAATCACTCCGCTTTTTAGTAAAATCACTATGAAATCCCTCGTAATCACTCCGATTTTCCCAATAATCACTACCAACATCGCCACAATCACTACTTTTACCATCTCCAACCAGAAAAATCATTACCAAATATTAAAATTTTCAGAAAAATAATTGACTTTTTCCTATATACACGTTATCTTTGTTTTAAAATATATAACACATTTATTGTGTTACGGTAATATAACGTTATACAAATAAAATTTTATGTAATACAGGGGGCGGAATCTTGATTTTACATGAAATCGAAACGAGTAGTCGTGAGTTCATAGAAGAAATTCAACTTCAAAGACTCAAGGCAGTAGTTGAGAAGGTCGCTCAAAGGGTGCCATTTTACAAGAAAAAGTTTGAGAGCGCCAATTTTTCCCCTGAAATGCTAACTAGTCTTGAAGTTTTGGAAGCGCTTCCTTTCACGGAGAAGCAGGATCTGCGCGATCATTATCCATTCGGGTTGTTCGCTGTTCCGCAAAGTGAATTAGTCAGGGTACACGCCTCATCAGGGACGAGCGGCAAGCCGACGGTGGTTGGCTACACACAAAAGGATATTGAAATGTGGGGAGAGATTGTCGCCAGGGCGATTGCTCTAGGCGGGGGTGAACCTGGACACTTCCTTCATAATGCTTATGGTTATGGGCTTTTCACCGGTGGTCTGGGACTGCATTACGGAAGTGAAAAGCTGGGGATGGTCACAGTACCGGTTTCCGGAGGGAACACCCAGAGACAAATCATGTTAATTGAAGATTTTAAACCGCAGGTCATATGCGGGACTCCTTCTTACATTTTGAATATCGCAGAAACGATGGAGGAAATGGGCAAGGACCCTCGCAATACTTCATTGAAGTACGGTATTTTCGGGGCAGAGCCCTGGTCCGAAGAAATGAGGAAGACGCTCGAAGAAAAGCTGGGAATCAAGGCATGCGATATTTATGGGCTGAGCGAAGTGATCGGACCTGGTGTCGCAAGTGAGTGTCACGAAGCGCAGGCAGGGCTCCATGTTGCCGAAGATCATTTCTATGTTGAAGTCATTGACCCTGATACTTTGAAACCTGTTCCTGATGGGGAAGAAGGGGAGCTGGTTTTCACGAGCCTCACTAAAGAAGCCTTTCCGGTCATTCGCTACCGAACGGGGGATATCGCTTCCCTGACGAAGGAAAAATGCAGCTGCGGACGGACGACGGTGAGAATGTCACGTGTCAAAGGGCGAATCGATGACATGCTGATCATCAATGGAGTCAATGTGTTTCCGTCACAGATTGAACATTGCCTGCTGGCAGTACCTGAACTTGCCCCACATTACCAGATTCAAATTTTACAGAAACGCACCTTAAAGGTTCTTGAGCTGCATGTTGAGATGAATGAGGAATATTTCAAGATGATTGGTGAGGACCCGATTTCAGACTCTGTTTACCAGCTGGAGCAGGGGATTCAAGCACTGTTAAAGAGCCAGTGCCTGATTTCAATGGAGGTTCGTGTGCATCGTCCGAAAACAATCCCACGCTCTGAAGGCAAGGCAGTGCGGATTGTTGATAAAACAAAGGAACCAATAGGAACTCAAACCTAAGGAGGAAAACAGCATGGAAAACACAATTTCTTTCGATCAGCTGACTGAAGAAGCTAAATATGAGCACTTCATGAAGCGAATCGAAGCTGGCGGTAAAATTGAGGCAGAAGACTGGATGCCGGATGACTATCGAATGACGCTGATTAAGCTTATTTCAATGCATGGCATCAGTGAGATCATGGGTGCGCTTCCAGAAAAGGAGTGGGTGCCAAAGGCTCCTTCCTTGAAAAGAAAGCTGGGAATCATGGCGAAGGTGCAGGATGAGATGGGGCACGGCCAATTGCTGTTAAGGGTGGCTGAGGATTTGATGAAGCCGCTCGGAAAATCACGAGAGAACATCATTCAGGATTTACTATCCGGAGACTTGAAATTCCACAATGTCTTCCATATGGAAGCAAAAACGTGGGGGGATGCCGGATTGATTGGCTGGCTTGTCGATGGTGCTGCGATCATATCCCAGACGAATATGCTGGATGCTTCTTATGGGCCATATGCAAGAGCGTTGAAGCGAATCTGTGCCGAGGAGGTTTTCCACGCACAGCATGGCGAGGCGATCATCATGGCGCTTGCGGAAGGGACAGAGGAGCAAAAAGCGATGATCCAGGATTCAATCAATCGCTGGTGGGAAGCACTTCTTATGTTCTTCGGACCTGCGGATGCGTCTACAACTGGTACTTCCAAACAGGATACAACAATTAAATACAGAATCAGAACGAAAACGAACGAGGAGCTCCGCCAGGACTTTTTTACAAAATACATTCCGAGGGTCCTGTCGCTTGGCCTGAAGCTGCCGGATGAAACAATGCATTTTGACCAGGAGTCAGGCTTGTGGCAATACAAGCAGCCAGATTGGAGCAAGTTCAAGCAAATCATTAAGAACAA